>DASSNR010000314.1:0-6390 GCA_035687925.1 Gemmatimonadaceae bacterium
CGGCGCGCCAGGGCGGGCGTCTCACGCGAGCCAGGGCGGGCGTCTCACGCGAGAGAGGCTAGCCCGGACTGAGGAGCCAGCGCTGGCGCCCGAGACTCGCCTTCGCACCCCCAAAAAATCATTGGCTCGTTGCGCACCGGCCCTTTCGGCCCGTCCGGTGCGATCCGCGGCCATCCGCGTCGTCCGCGGCTGCAGTTGTAGTTGCTGTTGGTGTTTGCAGTATCCGCGGCCATCCGCGCAAATCCGCGGTTCCCCTGTTGTTCTTATCCGCGGCCCTCCGCGGTCCCCTCGGTGATCGATCCGCGGCTGTCCGCGGTCTGTCCGCGGCTCTCCTGGACTTCGCCGCTCGCGACCAGTGCGTGCCGGAACAGGATCTGGCCCGCGATCTCGTTGATGGCGATCATCGCGAGGAACAGCGTTCGCATCTCGGCGCCGCGCGTCGGGTAGGCATCGGCGACGACGGTCACGAGACCGATGGCGACGCCGGCCTGGGAGATGAGGCCGAGCCAGACGTAGCGCTTCTCGGCGGGGCCGGTGTTGGACATCCGCGCGCCGAGTCGCGTGCCACCGAAGATGCCGAGGCCGCGCGCGGCGACCACGGCGAGCGCGATGGGCCACATCATCGCGAGCTCGGTCAGGTGGATCGAGGCGCCGGCGAGGGCGAAGAAGACGACGAACACCGGCGCGGCGGAGCGCTCCATCGCCTCGAGCAGCTCGCGTCCACCGGCCTTCGTGCCGTTCTCGGTGACGAAGCCGGCAACGAGCAGGGTGAGCAGCGTCTCCACGTGCAGAAGCTGCGCGATCGCGGCGCCGAAGAAGGTCACGACGATCGCGAACATCAACAGCTCGCGCTGCACGAATCGAAGATACAGGGCGACGCCGGCGCCGAGCAGGCCGCCCACGAGCACGCTCCCGCCGATCTCCCACGCGAGCGTACCGGCCGACAGTCCGCCGGCGGCCGCGGCGCCGGGGATCACTGCACGCACGATCGTGAGCGTCCCGGAGAAGAGGAGCACGACCACGACGTCCGCCACGAGCACGATACCCAGCGTCGTGCGCGCGACCACGCCGTGCGCTTTCGTCTCGGTGAGGATGGCCATCGTCACCGCGGGCGAGTGCACGATCGCGACGGCCGCGAAGAGTGCGACGAGCGCGAAGACCTCGTGTCCACTGCTGGTCGCGAGGAAGGGCACGTAGCGCTGCAGCACGAGGAGCGTGGCCGAGATGAGGAGGAACGACAGGAGCAGCTCCGTTCCCAGGATCCTCATGATCGCGCGCCACCGCTCCTTGAGCTCGCTCCATCGGAGCTCCGCGCCCGCGAGGAACGCGATGAGCGCGATCGCGAGCCGGTTCACCGGCTCGAGCTCCGTGATCACATCCGGCGACACGACGCCGAGCACGAACGGACCGAAGAGCAACCCCGCGAGCAGATAGCCGGTGATCTTCGGCAGATGCAGCGCCGCGCCGATCTCGCCCATCGTGTACGCCGCGAGCAGGAGAAAGCCGAACACCATGAGCGTCTCCGACTGCGGAGCGTGCGCAATCGTCCCGAGCGGCAGGATGAGCTGCATCCCCACGAAGAGCAGCACCAGAATCGCGATCCGCCGCACCTACCGCTCCTCCCCCGCTCGCGCAGCATGATTCTCTACATTCTGCTCTCTGCTCTCTCCTTTCTCCTCTCTGCTTTCGGCTTTCTGCTCTCTGCCGTCCCGCCGCCTCACCCGCCCCACGAGCGGCATCACCACCGACGCCACGATGTGCGCCGACGCGAAGTCCGTGAGCAGAATCGACACGATCGCCGAGGTGAACACGATCTGCGGCAACAGCATTCCCTGGAACTGCTGATAGTTGAGCGCGAGCGCGAGCGCCAATCCGCCCTGGCCCAGCAGCGCGCGCCCCCAACTCGGGCCCAGCACGGGGAGCACACCCATGGCACGCGCGCCGAGCCGTCCCGCGCCGATCTTCCCCAGCGCCCGCGCCACCACGAAGAGCACGACGGGGAGCAGCCACCACGCGCGCGGACTCGGCGCCCACGTCGCGCCGGCGAAGATGAGCAACGCGAAGTAGAAGGGACGCTCGGCGCTCGCGAGCGTCTTCGCGATCTGCTCGCGGTTGCGCGACGTGTTGACGAGCATCGCGCCGACGACCATCGACGTCAGCAGCGGCGAGAGATTGAGGTACGCCGCCGCACCGCTCGCGAGCACCACCGCACCGGCGAGCGAGATGAAGATCCGGTCCGGGTCACTCTCGTTGCCGAGGAAGAGATGGAAGAGCGCGCCGCCCACGACGCCGATCGCGATCGTGATCACCGCCCACTCGGTGACGGTGATGGGACGCGACGTCGCCGTGCTGCCGGGATGATGGATGCAGAAGAGCAATCCGAGCGCGGTCACGCCGACGAGCGCATCGATGGCCGTCGTCACCTGCAGCTGCCGCACGACGGTCCCGCGCTGCCCGAGCCGGCGCGCGACGACTTCGATCCCCGCCGGCGCCGACACCGCCGCGATCGCACCGAGCGCGATCGCCGGAATCGCCGCCTCCGCGTACGTCAATCCGAAGAGACTGGAGGTCGCGAGGAGCTCGACCCCGCACACGACGGCCAGCGTCCCCAACGCCTCGAGGAACGCGAGCTTGTACATCTCCCCCTGAATGCGCACGAGCATGGGGAGATGGAACTGCATCCCGACGATCGTCCCGATCCACCCGAGCGCCATCGTGACGATCGGCGCAAACCCTTGTACCGTCTGCGCCGACAGCACCCCCGACACCTGCGGCCCGAGCAGGATCCCGAGCAGCAGATACTCCGCCCCCGACACCACGAGGAAGTGCCGCGCGAGCCAGTCGAACGCCACTCGCGCCGCGAGATACGCGAGCGCGACAGCGAGGACGAGGATCAGGGCGGCGGACATTCGGGGAAGTTAGCGGGCCGAGGGTCGGATGTAGAGTGAGTCAGTGGGTCAGTGGGTCAGTGAGTCAGTGAGTCAGGAACGGCTCGTAGAACTGTCATCCCGAGCGGAACTGTCATCCCGAGCGGAACTGTCATCCCGAGCGCAGCGAGGGATCTCACCGGTGGAACGAGATCCCTCGCTGCGCTCGGGATCACAATCGTACGAATTTCTTCTGACTCACTGATCCACTCTCTGATCCACTCTCTCTCGGTATAGTTTGCCACCGGACGCTGACTTTGGGTACAGCGATCTGCGCGGGGGCGACTAGCTTGGCGAGCTCGCGCGGAGGCGATACATCATGCAGGATTTTCGAAGGCTCAAGGTGTGGCAGCGGGCGCATCAGTTGACGCTCGAGATTTACCGAAACACTGCTCGATTCCCGCCGGATGAGCGATTCGGGATCAAGGCGCAGCTGCAACGCGCCGCGGTCTCCATCGGCGCAAACATCGCGGAAGGGTGCGGACGACAGACTGATCGAGAGCTCGTTGGATTTCTTCAGATCGCCATGGGATCGGCGAGCGAAGTGGAATACCAGCTGCTTCTGGCCCGCGACCTCGATCTCCTCGACGCGACTACCTACGCGGGTCTCGTTCGACTCGCAATCGAGGTGAAGCGCATGCTCGCGTCGTTGTTGGTCGCGCTGAGGAAGAGAGGGAAGAAGAAAGTGAGTCAGTAGGTCAGTGGGGCAGTGAGTCAGACAAAGCTCGACCGGTTGTCATTCCGAGCGTCAGCGAGGAATCTCGGCCCGGCGAGTGGAGATCCCTCGCTGCGCTCGGGATGACAAGCGGGCGTGCCGTTTCTGACCTACTGACCTACTGACCCACTGACTCACTGCCTCTCACGGTCTCGGGCACCCCGACTTCTCGAAATCCCCGTTCACCGTATCCAGGCTGGCGCCGAGGTTCTCGTATCTCGCGATCTGCGCGGGCGAGAGCAGTCCATGCACGTCCCGATAGAGCGCCGCCAGCGCCACCAGTGCGTCGTCCGCGGCGCGGTAGCCGCGCGCGAGGCCGGTGCAGTCGATGCGATTGAGGTCGAAGTCGGCGCGGCGGGTGTGGTAGTTGACGGTCGCTTGCTGCAACGAGTCGGCGAGGCGGTTGAAGCGGATGAGTGACGGGTTGGTGAGTGGAGCGGGCGCCGCGGACGATGACGATGCGGATGCCGATGGCGCGGTGGACGACGGCGATGTTGGGGACGCGCCCTGTCGGGTCGATGTGCCGGGCGTGCGGGGTGTGGCGCCGCCTACGTCGCCCGACGCGGTGGACGATGTGCGCGGCGTGGTGCCGGCCGGTGTGCGGATGCGTCCCGAATCCGATGCGTGTGATGCGCTCCACGAGAAGAGATCAGCGCCTCGGCGCGTGCGGAGCGACCAGACGGTGACGGCGGCCACGACGAGGATCGCGAGGATGGCGGCCCATCTGGCGCGCGAGCGACGCGGGCGTCGCGGCGGGAGGGGGCTCGTGTCGTCGCCATCCCAACCCGTGGGGAGGAGGACGGGGGTCGTGGGGCCGGAGGGGGTCGGCTCGCCGGAGGATGACGCGAAGCCCTCGCGCAGCGCGTCGCGGTCGACGTCGATGTCCGTCACGTAGTTGCGCCAATCGATGAGCGTGCGAGGGGCGCCGCTTGCGGGGAGCGATGCGTCATCGAGCAGCTCGTAGAAGGGGACGAACGCGCCGCTCTGCGTGCTGCCGAGCGCGTCGCCTGGTCCGGTTTGCGCGCTGCTCGGGCCGCGTGCGGCGCGGAAGAATCCGCCGGCGGCGCGGTCGCCGGTTGCGATCACGAGGCCGCACTGCCACGGCTCGGTGAAGCGTGCGCGCTGCGTGTCGAGGTCCCAGCGCGACGGGTTCAGGGCGACGAAGGGCGCCGTGTGGTACCAGCCGATGAGTGTGAGATGCCGGCGTCGCACCTCGAGCTGGATGCCGAGCCATTCCTCATCGGGGATCTGCACGACGTCGCTTTCGGCGATCACGTGACCGGTGCGCACGACGGTGGTGATGACGGCGTAGTGCGTGCCGGAGTCAGGGCACTCGTAGCGCTCGCCGAGGAGGAAGCCGAGGACGTCATCGCCCGCGCTGGTGCGTGCGTGGTCGCCGACCTCGCGCAGCGCGTCCTGCGAGATGAAGATCGCGTGATCTTCTATATGCGTGTCATTCCGAATATGCGTGTCATTCCGAGCGGAGCGAGGAATCTCGGGCCGGCGAACAACAGATTCCTCGCTAACGCTCGGAATGACAATGGATCGGTACTCGGCAAAACCGTCCGTCTCCGTGCGCGATCCGGCGGGCACCCAACGAATCGAGCGCTCGAGTGGGATGGGCTGGCTGGGCGGAATCGGTGAGGCCATGGGCGATGCGTTCAAGTTAACGCCGCGCATCACGACACAACGTGCGAGCGGCGGGCGGCCCAGCCGGAAGGGCAGACGTGCTCCCCGACTCGGCTCGCCGCCAACTCTGCATGCAAACCATCTGCCGGGCCAAACGGTCCAAGCTCCAGTTGCGGCCCGCCCCTTGCGCTCGACAGGTGCCGCCGCATTTTCTACAATGTAGAAACCAACCGCCCGGTCGTTCCGTAGGTCGCGCATGCACTCCTCCGACGAGCACCGCCCGCACTGGTCGCCACCCCGGCTCCCGATCGCGATCCTCCGCACGCTCCTCCCGCGCGCCGAGCGTGATGAGGTGATCGACGACCTGACCGCCGAGTACGCGGAGCACGCCGCGGCGATCGGTCGGGCGGGGGCGACGCGATGGCTCTGGGCGCAGGCGCTGCGCTCGGCGCCCGCGCTCCTCGGATGGAGTTGGTGGCGCGGCTGGACCGGATTCGAGCCGCGCGCGAACGCCTATCGTCCCGGAGGATCGATGCTGCAGAACGTCCGTGCCGACGCACGCTACGCCGCGCGCCGGCTGCGCGCTCGTCCGGTCTACACGCTCGTCGCCGTGATCACGCTCGCGCTCGGCGTCGGCGGCACGGCGGCCGTCTTCGGGATCGCGCGCCCGCTCATGTTCGAGCCGCTCCCGTACGCGAACGCGAGCGAAGACGGCATGTTCTGGATGCCGGGGTGGTGGTACGAGGCGGAGTTCAGCGAGCTGCGCGGCCGCTTCCCCGGCTTCCGCGAGGTCGCCGCGTATCGACCCGCCGATGTCACCATGCGACAGGGCGATGCGCCGGCGCGTCTCGTCCCCGGGATCGCCTCCTCGGTCGAGCTGTTCGACGTGCTCGGCGTACACCCCTACCTCGGCCGCGGATTCCACACGGGCGAGGACGTGCGCGGCGCCGCACCGGTGGCCGTCATCAGCTACGGACTCTGGCAGGAGCTCGGCGGGACGCCCGCCGTCGTCGGCACGCGACTCACCCTCGACGGCACACCGACGACGGTCGTCGGCGTGATGCCGCGCGGCTTCTGGTTCCCCGATCCGAGCGTGCGCATCTGGCGCCCGCAGCCGAT
>DASSNR010000315.1:0-4495 GCA_035687925.1 Gemmatimonadaceae bacterium
CGGCGCGCCAGGGCGGGCGTCTCACGCGAGCCAGGGCGGGCGTCTCACGCGAGAGAGGCTAGCCCGGACTGAGGAGCCAGCGCTGGCGCCCGAGACTCGCCTTCGCACCCCCAAAAAATCATTGGCTCGTTGCGCACCGGCACTTTCGGCCCGTCCGGTTCGATCCGCGTTTATCCGCGGCCCTCCGCGGTTGCTCTTGTCGTTGCAGTTGCTGTTGTCGTTTGTCGTATCCGCGGCCCTCCGCGGTGCCCGTTGTGCATCGCTTCGGTCTCGGCCCATTGTTCTCTCGCACATCCGCGGTTCCATGCGTCTTGAGTTGATCACCATCGGCGACGAGCTTCTGCTCGGCTATACGATCGATACGAACGCCGCCTATCTGGCGCGAGAGCTATCCGCGGCTGGCATCGAGGTGGTGCGTCGCACCACGGTCGGGGATGAGGCATCCGCGATATCCGCGGCGGTGCGCGAGGCGATCGAGCGGACGGGGGCCGTCATTACGACGGGGGGACTCGGCCCCACGAGCGACGATCGAACCAAGCCGGCCATCGCCGAGCTCTTCGGGCGCGGCATGCGGCGCGACGACGATGTGTTGCACGCGATCGAGGAGCGCTTCCGTACGCTCGGCTCGCACATGCCTCCGTCCAACGTGCAGCAGGCGATGATCCCCGAAGGCGCGCGCATTCTGCACAATCGGCACGGCACGGCACCGGGGATCTGGCTCGAGGACGAGCACGGGCGATGGGTCGCGATGCTGCCGGGCATCCCGCGGGAGATGCGTGGGATGACCAACGACACGCTGCTGCCGCTCCTTCGTGCGCGGGGTAGCGCAACGCCGACGGTCGTGTCGTCGCGCACGCTGCGCACGACGGGCATTGGCGAGTCCGCGCTCGCGGAGCGGCTCGGCGACGAGGCGAGCGAGGTCGCTGGGCTCCAGGTCGCATCGCTCCCGGGGTGGGCTGGTGTCGATCTTCGGATCACGGCCCGAGGGCTTACGGCCGAGCGCGCGCGCGAAAAGCTCGATGCGGGTGCCGCGAAACTCCGCGCACATGCAAGTGCGTACATCTACGGCGAAGATGACGCGGACCTCGCAGCGGTCGTCCTCGAGCAGTGTCGCGCGCGCGCGCTGCACATCGCGACGGCGGAGAGCTGCACTGGCGGGCTGCTCGGTGCGCGGCTCACGGCGATCGCGGGCTCGAGCGACGTCTACCTCGGCGGGGTCGTCGCGTACTCGAATCACGTGAAGGAGCTGTGGCTCGGCGTGCAGCCCGACGAGCTGGCGCAGCACGGTGCCGTGAGCGACGTGGTGGCGCGGCGCATGGCGTCCGGCATCGCGAGCCGGCTTGGCAGCGAGATCGGCGTGGGGATCACCGGGATCGCGGGGCCCGGCGGCGGCACGCCCGACAAGCCAGTGGGCACGGTGTGGATCGCGGTGCAGGTGAACGGCGCCCTCGAGGCACGTTGTCGCGTGTATCCGGGCGATCGCGAGGAGATCCGGCTGCGCTCCACGCAGGCCGCGCTCGATATGATTCGCCGCGCGCTGCACGACGCACCGTAGACTCTGCCACCGTGGCGGTCGCGTGGGGCATGGCGGTTGCACCCCCTCGACACGATATGGAAATTACAGGCGACGACACGACGGGGCGTGCGCTACGCGCGCTCCGGGCGATCCGAGCCGATCATCGACTTCAGGGACCGAACGTGCGTGATGACATGAATATTCGCGAAGATCAGGCTGACGGCGCGGACCGCGCCGACGATCGTGCGCCGAACGCGCGTGCCGGCTCCATGACGCAGCAAGCGCAGGAGGCGGCCGAGCAATCACGAGGTGCGTCCGGCGAGCGGAACGAAGACGTGGAGATGCAGGACGCGGTGGTAGAAGCGCAGCGCCAGCTCGAGGAGCAGCGCGACAAGTATCTGCGGCTCGCTGCCGAGTACGACAACTACCGCAAGCGCGTCGCGAAGGAGCGTCAGGAGACGGCGCCGCGCGCGCAGGCGGAGCTGCTGCGTCATCTGCTCGACTCGCTCGACGACCTTGCACGCGTCGCCCACGTGGATCCGGAGGCGACCGACGTCGCGAGCGTCGTGCACGGCGTCGACCTCGTCGAGCAGAAGATGCTGAAGGCGCTCACGGCGCAGGGGCTGGAGGTCGTCACCCCCGTGGACGAGCCATTCAACCCCGAGGTGCACGAAGCGATCGCGACCGAGCCGGCGCTCTCGCCCGAGGACGATCACATGGTGTCGCAGGTGTATCAGCCGGGGTATCTGTTCAAGGGGCAGCTCCTGCGCCCTGCGCGGGTCGTCGTGAAGCAGTGGAACGGGTGAGGCGGCGCTAACAGTCTATGGCGCAAAGCAAGGACTTCTACGCTGTCCTCGGTGTGTCGGCGTCGGCCACCCAGGACGAGATCAAGAAGCAGTACCGCCGGCTCGCCAAGAAATTCCACCCTGACGCCAACCCGAACGATCCGAAAGCCTCCGAGCGCTTCAAGGAAATTTCGGAAGCGTACAACGTGCTGGGTGACGCGGAGAAGCGGAAGCAGTACGACGAGATGCGTCGCCTCGGCGCATTCTCCTCAGGCTTCGGCGGTGCGCGAGGCGGCGCGGGTGCGCGCCCTGGCGCAGGTGCCGGCGCGGGTCCCTACCAGACGGGCAACATCCGCTTCGAGGACTTCGACATCGGTGGTCTGGGTGGTCTCGGCGACATCTTCGCATCGATGTTCGGTGGTGGAGGTGCGCGCGGTCCCGCAGGCGCGCGCGCGCGGGGACCGGAGCGCGGACAGAGCGTGGAAGCGAATCTCGAGGTGCCGTTCCGCACCGCCGCGCTCGGTGGCAAGGTGCCGATCGAGCTCGAGGTGAATGAGGAGTGCCCCACCTGTCACGGCAGCGGTGCCGCGCCGGGCGCATCGCTCAAGACGTGTCCCGAGTGCAACGGGCGCGGCGTGGTTTCGTTCGGGCAGGGCGGCTTCGCGGTGAACCGCCCGTGTCCCATGTGTCTCGGCCGCGGGCAGATCCCCACGGAGCGGTGCCCCACGTGCGCGGGCTCCGGCGAGGTACGCGAGCGGAAGCGCGTGATGATCACCGTGCCGGCAGGGAGCGATACGGGCACGCGCGTGCGCCTGCGTGGCCAGGGTGGACGCGGCCCCAACGGCGGAGCACCGGGCGACCTCATCATCACTTTCCAGGTCACCCCCGATCGCTTCTTCAAGCGCGAGGGGCTCGACGTCATCGCGACGATCCCACTCAACATTGCGCAGGCGACGTTGGGGACGAAGATCAACGTCCGCACGCTCGAGGGGAAGAAAGTGGCGATCAAGATCCCCGCGGGCACGCCGTCGGGGAAGCGCTTCCGCATCCGCGGTCAGGGGATCGCGAAGGATGGCGCGCGCGGCGACATGCTCGTCGAAGTCACCATCGCGGCGCCGGAGCAGCTCACGCCGGAGCAGGAGCGGCTCATGAAGGAGTTCGCGGCGGCCGGAGGGATGAAGTACTGAGCCATCGCGCGATCACTGGAGCGCCGCGCGCCTACCAGATCGCGAGCATCAGGTTGAACATCAAGATGACCGTGACGGCGCTGCTCGCCAGCATCAGCTGCGGCCACTCGAAGAACGGCGGCTGTTCCACGCGATCGATGCGCCCGCGCGTCAGCCAGCACAGCATCCGATAGCAGCTTCTCCGTAGCGGACCCTTCGTCCAGTTCGCCGTCTTTGTCTGCGCGTAGGCGAAGTTGTAATAATCGTTCGGCGGGTAGGCATCCTGTACGCTCATCGGCAGCCGCACGAAATGCGGCGTTTCACCGTTCAGGAGCGCTCTGAGCCCGATGAGATCGCCCGCGGCATCCACGTAGTAAAATCCGTACGTGGGATCGACGAGCACCGGTCGGTCGCCGAGCCAAACCTGAACCAGACAATGTTGCGCCTTCCCGGAGACGTGGTACAACGTCACCTGGCCAGCCCGGACGCCGAGGGTGTGGAGGCTCAGGATATAGAGGCGCGACAATCCGGAGCAGCACCCACCACGCAGCAGAATGGACAGCGGCGTCGCGCCGAGCTCCGACAGCAGCGGCAGCGGCACGAATGGTGGATCCACGGCCCGTCGGACCCGGGAGTGGATGATCCCGGCGAGAGTCAGGAGCGTGCCGATGTCACGCGGTGCGCCGCCGGTCCATTCGGACACGATCGCGTGCAGCCTCCGCCGCTCGATCCAGTAGTGGGCGATCAAGAAGGTCAGGGCCGACAGTAGTGCGAGATTGCCTACGAACCAGAGCGCGGCGGGCAGTTCCTTCATGAGTGGTCGGCGAGGACGCGACACAACTTTGCATCTATCGGGCCGCCTCTCCATGATGCAGTTGGAACATCCGCTGTGCGACGCCCATTTGCAGCAGACGTATGTCCCCGCAAACAGCGTTACCGGGAGGAGCACAATGACGGCTGTGCTCGGTATTCACCACATCACCGCGATCTGCGGCGACCCGCAGGCAAACCTCGACTTCTACGCGGGA
>DASSNR010000179.1:0-5341 GCA_035687925.1 Gemmatimonadaceae bacterium
GATGGCTCAATGTCACGCGCATTCGCCGCATGGATGCAGGCGTGGCTCGGCGAATGGTGGCTCAGCATCCTCGTCTCCATCACCGCCGTTCTGCTCGCCGCCGCCTCGGTGACGTACGTGCAGCGTCCGATCGACATGAGCGGTGCGGTCGCCATCGGAGATTATGCGACGCTGCTCTTCGATCCGGACGGCGTTGGGCTTCCCTTCGATCTCGCCCCAGCGTGGACGGCGTCCGATTCGAGCACGACATCGATCTCCGGGAATGCGCGCGCCGCACGCATCGGGGCGCGGCTGATCGACCTGGAGATCGCCGCACGGGCGCGCAACGCGCACGGCAGCGCGGCGTACTACGATCAGGATCCCTGGGCGATCGCCTTCGTGCAGGCGAACGCGGCGCTGGTCGCCTCGTACGCGGGCGAGCTCGCTTCGAACCTCGACCACGTGTCGCAGGGCGACTATGCGGCGTATCTCTTTCGCTACACCGAAAGTGAGGGGAAGCGCGTGGCGACCATCAGCTCGGGCGTGATCACGATGGCGCGACGTCATACACTCTTCTATCGGCCGCGATTCATCGCGCTGGGCAACTGGCTGGAGGCAGCGCGAGTGGCCGCGTTGCGCGGCGACCGGACCTTCCTCGCGCGCCCCGAGTGTCTGGCCGAGGCGACGAAGGCGCCGACGATCTCGGGGCTCTCCCCGGCAGGTCGCATCGCACTCGAGCGCGTGCGCGCTCTCATGCCCACCGATTCGACCACGGACCTCGACGCGCTAGAACGCGCACTGACGGACGCGCTCCACGCGGTGACGAACTGACGGGCGACGCGCTGGTGGCCGCAGGTCGCGCCAGCGCGCCACCACTCAGCGCACTACTTCGCCCGCCACGGCACCGCCTTCTCGGCGAGGATCATCAGCTCGCCGGGACTCAGCGCCTCCCAGTTCGCGGGGAAGGTGGTCAGCCGCTTCCGCCCGGCGCGCGACTCGAAGACGAGCCACGTATCGTGCGTCACGGTGCGCTCGTCGCGATCGATACCGAGCACGACGTGCCGCCGGAGTACGGTGCGCGCCGTCCAGACAACGCCCATTTCATCGGTGAACGATGCCTTGGGCCGCGGAGCGGGTATGGGCATAGCGTTGCGAACGTGAATCGAGACGCGGGGTGGGGTTTCAGCGGATGTGCACCACAATGGAGGACGCGGCGCGCCGGCATTGTGTCACATTCCTGCTCAGGAGGCAAGGCGCGTCCGGGGCACCACGATCGCGATCCCCACCGATGCGACGAGCGCCATGATGGCGCCGAACGTGAATGCGACGCCCGAACCGAAGCGATCCCAGATCGCGCCGAAGAGCACCGACGCGGGGAGCGCGCCCAGTCCGATCGCGAGGTTGTACCAGCCGAAGGCCGAGCCGCGACGTCCGGCGGGAACGAGGTCGGTGACGAGCGCCTTCTCCACGCCTTCGGTGAGCCCGAAGTAGATGCCGTAGATCGCGAACACGAGCCACGCCTGCCACTCTCGTGTCGCCTGCCCGAACGCGAAGTACACGAGTGCGTACACGGCCCATCCCGCGACGATGAGCGGCTTGCGCCCGATGCGATCGGAGAGTGAGCCGCCCGGCGTACTCGATGCCGACTTGACGACGTGCAGCATCGCCCACAACACCGGGATCAGCGCGGCCGACACGCCGAGCTGCGACGCACGGAGCAGCAGGAACGCGTCCGTCGAATTGCCGAGCGTGAAGACGAGCAGCACGGCAAGGTAGGCCCAGAAGCGACGGCCCAGTGGCTGCGCGAGCGACGGCGCCGACGCGCGCACCACTTCGTGCGGCCTGTCCTTCACCGCGATGATGAGCACCGCGAGTGCGATGAAGCCGGGCACCGCAGCGAGCCAGAAGAGCAGACGGAGCGGCGCGCCTTCCCACTGCAGAATGGCGAACGCGAGCAGCGGCCCCACTACCGCGCCGGCGTGATCCGACGCACGATGAAATCCGAACGCCTTCCCGCGCACCGACGGATCGACCGAGTCCGCGATCAGTGCGTCGCGCGGTGACGTGCGAATTCCCTTCCCCACGCGATCGCTCACGCGTACGGCCAGCACCTGCGCGACGGATGTGGTGAGCGCAATGAGCGGCCGCGCGAACGTCGCGATCGCGTACCCCGCGACGACGAGCGGCTTGCGCTTCTCCAGACGATCGGAGAGCCACCCGCTCACGAGCTTGAGGAGCGCCGCGGTCGTCTCCGCCGCGCCTTCCACCACACCGACCGCGCCCGCACCCGCGCCGAGCACGGTGCTCAGGAAGATCGGGATCAGCGGATAGATCATCTCGCTCGAGACGTCGGTGAAGAAGCTCACCGCCGAGAGCGCGATGACGTTCGGCCCGAGAGCGCGCGCGGTCCCGCGTCGCGCACCCTCGGGCCGTTCGGCGACCGGAGTTACTTGGAGATCGCTACGCCCCATGGCGAACCGCCGGCCGGGATCTTCTTGATGACCCGGTGCGTCGCCGCGTCGATCACCGAGACGTCGTTCGAGGGACCGTTCGCCGTGTACAGCTCCTTCCCATCAGGGCTGATCCCGATCCCCCATGGGCGCGCGCCGACCTCGAAGGTCGCGACGATGTTGTTCGTCTTCGTGTCGATCGCCGTCACCGTCTGGCCTCGGCCGTTCGTGATGTAGACCGTCTTCCCATCGGGCGCCATCACGCTCCCCATCGGCTTGGCGGTCTTCCCCTTCACCGCTTCGGGAATGGGAATGGTCTTGAGCACCTCGTGCGACTTCACGTCGACGACGCTCACGTTGCCGCCGACTTCGGCCGGGACATATGCGCGTGAGCCGTCCGGTGTGAACGCGACGGAGCGCGGCCGCTTCCCGACCGGAATGGTGGTAACGATCTTGTTCGTCTTCGGGTCGAGCACGTAGATGGCGCTCTTCCCCTCGCTCGTCACCCACACTTCGCTGCCGTCCGGTGTAACGGTGACGCCTTCGGGCTCGGACCCCACCGGGATCTTGATCACGAGCTTGCCGGTTTCCACGTCCGTCACCCCCACCGTCCCGCCGTTCTCGTCGGAGACGTAAATGTACTTCCCATCGTTGCTGATCCCGAAGTTTTCGGGATCGAGCCCGCCGGGGAGCGTGCGCACGACCTTGAGCGTGGATGCGTCCACGACCGCGATGCCGTCCTTGGTCGTGTCGGGCGGCGGCAGCTTCGATTCATCGATACCGGGCCCGCCCTTCGGCGCGCCGCTCACGGCGACGAAGATGTACTTCCCGTCCGGACTCATGTGGACGCCGCGCGGACGCTTCCCGACGAGCACGGTCTCGACCACGCTGTCGGTGCGTGGATCGATGACCGTCATGTTGTCGGTGTCCTCGTTGCTCACGTAGACGAGCGGGCCGTTCGCGTGTGCGGCCGTCGCGGTTGCCGCCGCCGGCGTAGTGTCGCTCGTCGCGGTCTTCTCCGCACCACCGCCGCACGCGACGAGGACCGCCCCCGCCATCAGTACCACGGAGCCCGCCGCGCTCCGGTGTAGTCGTAGATCGTGCATGTTGTCGGACCTCGAAAAGTAAGTCGTCCTGACGACAGTCGTCCTGGCGACAGTCGTCAGCTCTCAGTCGTCAGTCGTCAGTCGTCAGCCAGCAGTCGACAGCCGGGCAGAAGCCGCCCGAGGGTGTGTCCGACGACTGACGACCGACGACTGACGACTACTGTCATCCCCCCATCCCCCAGCGCGCGAGCGCGGTCGGCAGCGCGCCGTAGCCGAGCAGCTCGTCGTGAAAGGCGGCGAGCGAGAACTCGGCGCCGCGCGATGCGCGTACGTCGTCCCGCAGTTGGAGGATGTCACGTCGACCAACAGCGTAGCACACCTGGTACGTCGGGTAGGCGCAGTAGCGCCGAGCCTCTGCTTCCGCGCTCGCCGGGTCGAACCCGAGCTCATCCTGCAGAACTTGCGCCGCCTGCTGCATCGACATCCCGCGCGTGTGGAGCGAGACGTCGAGAATGACGCGGAGCGCCCGCCACAACAGGTGGTGCGCCTGGAAGAAGCGCTGCGCGGGCGTGCTGAGGAGCCCTTGCTCGAGCATCAGTGTCTCGCAGTAGAGCGCCCACCCTTCCTGCGCGGCGGGCGTCGCGAGCACGCGCCGGATCGGGCGCGCGAGCGCGTTCGCGGTCGAGATCTGCTCGTGGTGCCCGGGCACTCCCTCGTGCACCGCTGTGCTCAACAGCTCGCCACGACAGTGCGTGCGCCACGGTTGGCCGGGCTCGGGAAGCGTCACGAAGAAGATCCCCGTCTGCTCGGTGTCGAATGCGCCCGGACCCTGGTACGCCGCGAAGGGTGTGAGCGCGCGCAGGAAGGGCGGCGTCGGCTCGACGTCGAGCGCCGCCGGCGTGACGTGCATGAGCGCGCGCGTGGACGTGTAGTCGCGGGCCGCGCGCATCGCGTCCGTGTACTCCTCGATCGCGCTCTCGGGCGACGGCATGTCCTCGCGCAGCCGGCACAGCACGTCGCGCCACGTCGCACCCGGCGCGATCTCCTCCGTGATCCTGGCGCGTGTGGCCTCCGCTTCCGCACGCAGCCGCTCGCCGTAGCGCAGCAGCTCGTCCGCGTTCTCGCGGATCATGTGCGCCGTGTGCAGCTTGCGATCGAACAGGTCGCGCCCGATCGCGAAGTCGTCCGTCTCCCGATCGCGCATGGCGACGAGCGCGTCGCTGAACTCCATGAGCGCCGCCGTCGCGCCCTCGCGCGCCGCCTCCAGCTCCGCGGGGTCGAGCGAGGTGAGATCGACCGCGGGATGGTCGAGCGCCTCCTGCACGAGCGTGAGCCCGCCGGGAATCATCGCGCTCGCCGCATCGATGAAGATCGACACCGGCTTGGTCGCCGTCTCCGCTGCTTCATGCAGATACTCGGGGAGCGCGCGCAGGCGCTCGAGCAGGGCGGCCGCGCGGCGCGACGGATCCTGCGCGTTGCGCGCGAGCAGGAGGTACAGCCCGTTGAGCGCGTGGCCAAGAAGATACGCGGGGTTGGAGACGAACGGTCGCTCGCGCTCCAGGATCAGGATGTCGTGCCGCGCCGCGTGCAACGCCGCCGTGCGATCGATCTCATCCTCGAGCGAGTCCGCCTCCACCTCTTCGAGGCTCCCGGCGTAGCTGCGCAGCGCCGCCAGGTATTCGCGTACGCGCTCCGGCGTGTAGCTCGCGAACATCCCGTCGAGGTCGTGCCGGCCGACGTACGTGGCCTCGACTGGATCCATGCGCCAGCGCAGATCCAGGTAGCCGTTCAATACATCGATGAGCTGTGCGGTCACGCGCGCGCGGACTCCCGCCGATACTGGGCCACCATCGCGTGCAGCTCCTC
>DASSNR010000211.1:0-3140 GCA_035687925.1 Gemmatimonadaceae bacterium
GGAAGCAGGACGTCGAGGCGGATGTGCGGAAGGAGCGCGTGGACATCGACAAAACCGGAAACGTCCAGGCGAACTTCGAGGGCGGCTCCGAGCGCGATCGCACCAGGCGGCGTCCCAACCCGTAAGCGACGCACGCAGCACGCGACGCACGCATCGCGGTGCGTTTCGATTCGCCCTGGTCGGACTCCAACGCGGAGGCTGGCCAGGGCGCCGTGCTGTGCGGGGCATCGTACCGGCACGCACGACCCACGCCCTGCACGGCGCGATCACGGTGTGGCTATCGCTCGATCGCCGCTGCCGCGAGGTGAAAGCCGCGCACGCTCACGTGCTCGCCGAATTCAAGCAACCGATCGAGGATCGCCGACGCCGCATTGAGCGCCGCGAGCTCGCCAGGCGGCGCTGCGCGCTCGATGGCCGCGCGCATCTCCTCGGAGAGCAGTCGGAATTCGCGGTGCAGCTGTTCCTCGGTCCAACCGAGCCGGAATCGCTGCGCGCCGTGCCGGCTCGCGATCAGCGTCTGGATCTCGGTGCCGTCGCGTATGAGCGGTGACACATCGCCGCCACTCTCCCCGATCACGTCGAGCGACTGGATGACGTCGGCCAGAAACGAGGCCGCGTGGTCCTCGAGCTCTGCATCACTCAACGTGCTTGCCTTCGGGATCTCCGGATCGGCGCGCAGCCGCGCCACGTGTGTCCGCAGGATCGCGCTCATGTCGCGATGCAGCTGCTCGGCGATCCCGATGAGCATCGCGCTTCGCGCCGTCTGCTCGCGCGCGACGTGACGCATCTCGGCGGCGTCCGCCGACCCGGCGGCCGGCAGCCACAGCGTGAACGTCGATCCCTTCCCGAGCTCGCTCTCGACGGTGAGATCGCCGCCCATGAGACGCGCGAGCCGGCGGCTGATCGCGAGCCCGAGTCCCGTGCCGCTTCGGCGCTGCGCGTGACCGGTGGCAACCTGCACGAACGGCTCGAAGATCACGGCCCGCTGCTCCTCGGCGATGCCGATGCCGGTGTCGTTCACACGGACGAACACCCAGCGGCCGTCAGCCGGAAGCGACGCACTCGCATCCACCTGCGCGACTGTGCCACACGTCACCGCCACGCGACCACCGGACTCCGTAAACTTGATCGCGTTCGAGACCAGATTCGTCACGATCTGGCGCACTCGCTGCTCGTCGCCCAGGTAATGGTCATCACTTTCGTTCGTACACTGCTCCACGATGGCGACGCCGCGCGACGTGGCTTCCGGCCGCACGAGCGCCAGCGCCGCGGCCACCGCATCGGTCGCACGCGCGCGCTCCCGCTCGACCGTGAGCTGCCCCGCTTCCACCTTGGCGATGTCGAGCACCTCGTTGACGAGGCCGATCAGATGCACGGCGCTCGCGCGCAGGCGTCCCAGCTGTGCGCGTTGCGCATCGGTGAGCGGACCCGGGATCCCCAGCTCGAGCAGCTCGGTGTAGCCCAGGATGGCGTTGATGGGCGTGCGGATCTCATGGCTCATCATGCCGAGGAACTGGTTCTTCGCCTGGTTCGCGGCCTCCGCATCGGCCGCGGCCACGCGCGCCTTGCGCAGCCGCTCGCGCTTGGTCGTATCGCGGAAGACGATGGCGACGCCCCCCTCGGGCGACGGGTGCACCTCGACATCGAAGAGGCGATCCGCGCGCGCGGCGCCGCGCAGGCGCACGCCACGGAGCGTGCGCGTGCTGTCTTCGCGCATCACCTCGCGGAAAACTGCGGCGGTGTCGTCAGCGTCCGGCAACAGCTCGAACGCGATGCCCTGACCCACGGCTGCCTCTCGCTTGAGTCCGAGCATACGCACGGCGGCGCGATTGATGAAGCGGACACACAGCTCGGCGTCGAGAAGAACGACTCCATCGACGAGCGCGTCGAGGAGCCACGTGTCGACGCGCGGAGTTCCGCGCGTCGGCGAGGGGGACGGACGTGGGCCGTCGTGCGGATGAACCAGACTCTGCTCCCGGGTGCGGCGTGGACGTCGCGCGCGTTCGCTGCATGTCGCATGCCTCCATGCCACAGTGGCTCGCGGGTCAGTCATCGTGCGAAACCGTCCGCTTTCGGGGTTCGCTCCTCTTTCACCACAGAGCGGGCCCATTACATTTCCCCCGTGCCCGCGCGGGCGCGGAATTCTGGTGACGCTTTCCAGGCTATGCTATGCGTGCAGTGTGTATTGCCCGCCATCGTTTTTTGAGCGAGCACATCTCGTCGATCTTCAATGCCATCGGCATCGACTCCGTCCCTGCCGTCGGCTTCGACGAGGGCACGCGCCTGGCGCGCGCCGAGGTGCCCGATCTCGTCATCTGTGACTACGATCTCCTCGTCTGCGCGCCGCTGTTCGAGTGGGAGCGCGATGTGGTCCTGGGTGTCATTCCGATCATTGCCGTGAGTCTCACCCGGCGCCCCGAGGAAGCGCATCTGATGGACGCGAACGGGATCGCGGGCTTCCTCTACCTCCCCGTCATCGACGAAAGCGCCGTCGCGCGCATCGTGCACGCCGCCACGGCGCAGCGGATTCGTCCCCCGACCAATGCGTTCCGCTGGACGATGGACACATCGCCCTTGGAGCACCGCGCCGATTGACCATCGGCGCTCGTCGCACCGCACTCCACGTCATTGCCCGCGCGTCACTCGTGGCGGGACTCGCGCTCGCTGTCGCGTGCACCTCGCACGAGAACGGCGAGAGCAGTGCGCGCACACCGTCCGTGTCCACACCCGCCACGCCGGGGCTGCCGCATCCGCCATCCGATTCCGCCCGCGCCGCGATAGTCGCCGAGAGCATCGCGACGGCGCGTGACCAGTGGAACGCGGCCGAGATCGCCAAGCGCCTCACCGAAGCGGGACTCGTCGTCACCGACAAGAAGAAGACGGTGCACTACCCCGGACTGCAGCAGCCCGGGGAACTGCTCGATGTGAGTGGCAACGAGATGCAGATCTACGTCTACGACGACGAAGATGCCCGCCGCCGCGACAGCAAGAACCTCGACACCACGAACGCCGGCACCGCTGCCCTCGGCGCCCCACTCCGCCCGCACTTCATCATCACCAACAACCTCGTCGCCCTCCTCTTCACCCAACGCGGCGCCCTCGCCGAGCGCGTGGACAACGCGCTCATGGCGAGGCATCTG
>DASSNR010000227.1:0-4268 GCA_035687925.1 Gemmatimonadaceae bacterium
GAGCGCGAGCGCCTTGATGTCGATGTCGGGACTCTCGGCCAGCGCCTCCAGCCGATCGCGCACCGCGTCGGGGAGCGACGGCATGTCCGGATGCAGCGCGGTCTCGACGTAGTGGCTGAGTCCGGCGAACTCCGCGATACGGTCGTCGGGCTCGGGTTGCAGGACGAGCTGCGCGAGCCGCGCGGGATCGGTATCGCGCTGCGCCTCGACGAGCGCGGCGACGAGCCGCGGCTGTGGCTTGATCGTCCCGTACCACTTCTCGACCTGCGCCTCGAGCGATGCGACGCTTCGATCCGCGTGACACTGGCTGCACGCGTTCTGCACGCCGATCGAGGCATCGAACGCGGGGCGCGGGATCGGGATCGTGTGGTCGGAGCGCGCGTAGCGGAGCGTGTGTCCCACCTCAGGATGCTGCAGGTACGGCATGTGGCAGCTCACGCATCGACTCCCCGGCGACGCCGCCGGATGATGCGTGTGCGCCTCGATGGGATCCGCCTTGCTCGCGTGGCAGCTCGTGCACTGGCGATCATCGTAGCGCCCGGTGAGCGGCGTGCCGTTCACATCGCGGTACTGCTGGCTGTGCGGGTCGTGGCAGCTCGTGCACGTCATCGAGCCGTTGCGGTAGCACGCGCTGTAGAGCTGGTTCTGCTGATACGCGAAGGTGCGCACGCGTCCGTCGGCGTGGAGCGGCTCGTCGCCGAGGAGCGCGAGCTTGGTCGAGTAGAACTCCTGCAGCGACTTCCCCGGCAGGTAGCCGGGCTTGAGCTCATCCTTGAGCGCGTGGCACTGGAAGCACACCTGCAGCGACGCGTCCTTGGAGAGCGTGGCGAGCGAGCGCATCCCGATGTCGCTCGCCGTCGCGATGCGGCCGGATTTCGCGATCTCGATGTGTCGCCGTCCCGGGCCATGACACGACTCGCAGTTGATGGCGAGCGTCGTGATGTGCGTGTCGTAGGCGTGCGCGCTCGAGTCGAACGCGATCGTGATCTGTGAGCCGTGGCACTGCTGACACGTCGCGTAGCGCGGTTGATCGCCGAGCACGCGCACAGGCGGCCAGTCGCCGCACGCGCTCAGCCGCATGCTCGGCGTGATCTTCGTGTAGCCCGTGTTGCTCCGCGAGTTCGTGTTGCAGAACCAGACACCTTCCTTGCGAATGAAGTCGAACGGGAGGAAGCGCAGCGTGCCGTCGGGGAAGCGCGAGATGAACCCCTGCGTCCCGCCGCCCACCATGTGCCCGCCACCGATCACACCATCCACGCGAAAGACGCGGTCGGGTTGGCCCGGCTGCCGGACGGTGAAGGTGTACACGCCGTTCTTCGTCGCAGGGATGACCACGGCATCTGCGAAGCGGATCGGTGTGCCATCGAAGTCGGCGATCACCCGATCTGGCGACGGCACGCCGCCCGCGCGCGCGTGGGTCGAGCGCTTCCACGCCGCGTACTCCTGCGCGTGACACGACGCGCACGCCTCGGAGCCGACGAAGTCCGCGAGGCGCACCGAATCGTGCGACGCGGCGACCGGCTCGTGCGGAGGCGGGAGCTCGACGCCTGCTCCTGTCGCGCGCGACGCGATGCCGCGCCCGCCGCGACCAGCCACGACCGCGACGATGGCGACGAGGAGCGCGGCCAGCACGGTGCCGCCGAGCGCGAGGATGCGCGTCCGTCGCGAGCTCGCGCGATCGCTCGCCGCGCGTGCGGATTCGGATGAGGCGCCGGCGCCACGCGGCTGTTGCGATCCGGCGCGCTTGGGCGATGTCGGCGATGACCCCGCGCCAGCGCGCGGTGGCTTCCGTCTCTTCGTCATCGCGTCGCGCTCGCCTCTCGCGTCGCGTTCACCGGAGCCGCGCTCACGGCCTCGCTCCATCGCGCGACCACGCCGGTCCCTCGCAGTGGCACAGCGTGCGGATGTACGCGACGAGCGAACGGATCTCCGTTCGGCTCAACATCTCGCCGAACGCCGGCATGCGGTTGCTGCGATTCAGGATCGCGCCGCCGCCCGAGATTCCATCGTAGATCGTCCCATCCGGCCGGCTCGACATGTAGGTGGCATCCGCGTGCATCGTCGGGCGGACGGGGAGATAGCGCGCGTTCCACCCATCGCCCTGCCCCGTCGTCCCGTGACAGTTCGCGCAGATCTGCTGGTAGAGCGCGGGGCCCGTCGTCGCGGCGGTCGGTGCAATCGGCATGTTGTCCACGAGGGAGAGGTATCGCGCTGACGATACGGGGTCGGGCGATGCCGACGCACGCGTCGCCGCCGGCTCGCGCATCTGCGTTGGCGCGCTCGTCGCGAGGTAGGACGCGACGAGCTCGAGTGTGCGCGCCGGCATCGGCGTGCGCGGCATGATCGTCCCCGGCGCGGTGTGCTGCGGGTCGCTGATCATGGCGTGAGTGTACGCCGGCTGCAACCGCTCGCGCGCGCTCGACAGGTCGGGCCCGATGCGTCCCCCTGCCCCGCCGAGCTCGTGACATCCGAGGCACGGGAGCTTGTCACGCATCAGCGACTCGGCCTCGTGTTGCGCGAATACCGACAGGGGCGCCGGATCGAACGCCGGGAGTGCAGCACGCTTCGCCCCGAGCCACGTCGCGAGCGAATCGACTTCATCGGGTGAGAGATGAAAGTCGGGCATCCGACTCCCCGTCCCCGGATGTGCGCCGAACGGACGGACCGCGTGCGGCCGCGCGAGAGATGCACGCAGCCACTCCGGGCGCACGCGTGACCCCTCGGCGGAGAGATCGGGTCCACTCGGCCACGCGGCCGGTGCATCGGCCGGCATCGCATGGCACCCTGCGCAGTCGAGCGCGACGAAGATCCGCTCGCCCATCGATGCCGTGATCTGCGGATTCGCTTTCCGCACGCGAGCGAGCTCGTCGTCCAGCTCCTGCGCGCCGGCACTCGGCGTCGCGCTCAGGCGCGGCGAGGGCGCACGCCGCGTCCCGTGCAGCGTGCCGAGGTAGAGCGTGAGCGCCAGACGCTCGCGCTCGTCGAGATGGAAATCGGGCATCCGCGCGCGCACGGAGTCGGAGCTCGTGCGCGCCGCGCCGGCGCCGGCGCGCGCCCGTCCATCCAGCGCGGCGAAGAGATAGCCAGGCGAGTACAGGTCCCCCGCATCGCCGAGCTCGGGCGACGCCGCGCGCGCGAGATTCGCCGCACCGACGCCGAGATGACACGCCGCGCACCCCAACTCCGCGGCGATCCGCGCACCGCTCGCCGGAGGACGTGCGCGAAGTCGATCGCCGCGCACCGCGCTCGAGTCGTGTGCCACGCTCGCGACGTGCTCCGCCCCGTCCGCCGCCATGCCATCACCGCACGACAGCGCGACGATCATGACCGCGAGGACGAAGAGACCGCTCGAGATGGGGCGAATGCGAGAGACCGACATCGAGACGACGAGGAGAGTACGACAACGGCGCGGAGCGCGCCGGGGACGGGATGCGCATCCCGCCCCCGACGCACCGGACTACATGATCGGGACGCCCGCGTTAATGCGCGGGTTCTTGCTCAAGGCCTGGTTGATCGCCGCGATGTCCTGCGCGATGATCGCGCTCAACGTCGATTCGGCTTTGTTCGTCTCTTCCACCAACTCCCCCATGCGCTGCACGTCGGGGTCGGTGGGCTTGCTGACGGGGCTCGTGATCATCCGCCCCAGCGACCCCACTTCCTCGACCAACCGAGGATACTGCCGGTAGCCGAGTCCCGGAATGGGGCGCGTCAGCTCATCGTCGCGGAAGTGCGTGAGCGTGTCGATGGCCTGCGTCACCTGCTTCAGCATCGCGGCGGTGCTCGCATCGCGGGCGGCGTTGCCTTGACCCGCGTTGTACGCGAGGTTCGGCGACATCGCCTGCTTGAGCTGCGTCGAGAGTCCGTCGAGCTGCTTGATCAGGTCGTTCGTATGGTAGAGCAGATGATTCACACGCGAGCCCAGGTCGCGCATTGACAGCGCCGCCGTGAGCTGCGCCTTGAGATCCTCGTCGCTGATCTGGATGCGCGGATCCATCTGCACCTGCACCGGCTTGGACATCCGCTGCCCGTCGGCGACCACGGTGACCGTGTACGTGCCCGGCAGCACGAGCGGGCCCTGGCTGCGGCGGAAGCGGGCAAACTCATCTTCCGGCTCGCCGCCTCCCGCGCGACTTGGCTGCTGCACTCTGATGCGCGTGCTGTCGATGGTCACCGGACCGGGTGGAACGGCCGCGGGTCCCGCGGCCGGCGTGGTGTCGGGGCGCATCGCGTTGCCACGGCGCGCGGTCGTGTCCGGCCGCCACGCACCC
>DASSNR010000232.1:0-3556 GCA_035687925.1 Gemmatimonadaceae bacterium
GGAAGCAACAGCTTGCCCTGCGCGACATCTCGATGGTCGCCACCACGCCTCCGGCCGGTGCGGCGGGCGCGTCGGCGGTGACCGAGATCGGTGGTGTCGCGCGGAGCGGGTCGGCGATTCTCGAAGGCACGGTCACCTCCAAGACGGGCACCCCGCTCGACCATGCGCAAGCGAGTGTGCTCGGCACGGGCATCGGCGGGATCACCGATGCGAAGGGCGTCTTCCACCTCACCGGTCTGCCGCCGGGGACGCAGACGGTCGAGGTCCGCATGATCGGATTCCTGCCCAAGCGTACCACCGTCGATCTCCGCTCGCAGGAGACCACGCGCGTGGCGATCGTCATGCAGGAGCGCGTGGTGGTGCTCGACTCCGTGAAGGTGTTCGCCAAGAAGAGCGCGAATAGCGATTGGCTCGACGGCTTCGATCAGCGCAAGAAGCGCGGCTTCGGCCACTTCCTCACGCGCCAGGACATCGAGAGACGCAACCCCATCGAGCTCACCGACGCGTTCCGCGGGATCCCGGGCGTCAACGTGCAGTGGACGGGGAGCGACTACCAGTTGAGCATGAATCGGTCTGTGTCGCTCAGCGGCAGCTGCCCCATCAGCTATTACCTGGACGGCTCGCCGATCAGCAACTTCGACATCAACTGGATCCAGCCGTCGGACGTCGAGGCGATCGAGATCTACCAGGCGGGTGAAGCACCCGTGCAGTACTCGGGCGGGATGACGGCCGGGTGCGGGACGGTGCTCATCTGGACGCGACGGCCGGGTGCCGATACGACGAAGTGATGCGCCGCGTCACCGCGTGAAGAGCGAGCGGAGGGCGTCGCGCGCCGAGATGGCGCGGAGGTAGGTCAGCTCCTCGGGTGCGAACGGTGTCGGCTGGATGCCGAACGTCTGCGTGATGGCGTTGTCGGGGACCGCGTTGTCGACGTCCAGCAGGTCGAGGAGACTCGGCGTGACGGGCGGATTCGGGAGGACGCGCGCAGCGATGGCGATGAGTGGACGCAGGACGGACACGCTCACGCCGATGATCACGCGCCGCGCGCGCATCGCGGTGAGGATGCGCTCCGTCATCTCCCGCAGCGTGAGCGCTGCCGGTCCGCCGATCCCATACACGCCGCGGATCGTCGTGGGCCGGTCGAGCGCGATGCTCACCGCCTGCGCGACATCGCGCACGGCGATCGGCTGAAATCGCGAGCGCCCGCCGCCCGGGAGCGGGAAGATGACCGGCGTGAGCCGCACGAGTCGCGCGAGCACGTTCACGAACTCGTCTTCGGGCCCCACGATCACCGATGGGCGAAGCACCGTCCACTCGAGCGCGCTCGCGCGCACCAAGTCTTCGGCGATCCCCTTGCTCCGCAGAAAGCCCGACGACGATCCGCTCGACGCGCCGTTCTGCGACATGTGGACGAAGCGCGCGACGCCGGCCTCGCGCGTCGCGTCGAGCACCGTGGAGGTAGCCGCCGCGTTCACCGCCTCGTAGCTTTGCCCGCGCCGCTCGATGGCGATGGCGGCGAGGTGGACGACGGCCGATGTGCCGCGTAGCGCCGTGACGAGTGCATCGTGATCACGGATATCGGCGGTCACGAGCTCGACCGGGAGACCTGCGAGCCGAGCAGCGGCCTTTGCTCGATCGCGGATCAGGGCGCGGATCTTCCACCCTCGCGCTGCCAGCGCGCGGCAGGTGTGCGTCCCGACCAGTCCCGACGCCCCCGTGACGAGCACCGGCTTCGCGCGTATCTGCGATACCGGCGCGGGATCCGGCTCCTCCACCAGCGCGATGGCTGGTGGCGCGAGCGGGCCGGCCTCAGCGTCGATCTGCCCCTCACTCATGGCTCACAACTCCGTGGCGCCCATTCGGCTCGCGATCTTCCTGCTGACGTACGTGCTGATCGCCGTGCAGCAGATTCCGGGGCTGCGCATCAACCGCCCCGCCGCATCGCTCATGGGCGCCGTTGCGATGGTGGTGCTCGGTGGACTTCCGCTGCACGATGCCTACGCCGCGATCGACCTCAACGTCATCGTCTTCCTGCTCGGCGTGCTGCTGCTCACTGCCTACCTGGAAGTGGGTGGCTTCTTCGAGTGGGCGGCCGCTCACATTGTGCGGCGCGCCCGCTCCGCGCACGCGCTCCTCGGCGGCGTCATCGCGGTGAGCGGCATTCTTTCGGCGTTCTTCATCAACGATACCATCTGTCTCGTGGTGACGCCGCTCGTGCTCGCCGCCATCCGGCCGCTGGGACTCCCGCCGCTCCCATTTCTCCTCGCCATCGCGATGGCGGCGAATGTCGGCAGCGCGATGACGGTGACGGGGAATCCGCAGAACATGCTCGTCGGCGTGTCGAGTCACATCACCTTCGCGAATTTCCTGACCGCGCTCGCCCCCGCGTCGATCGTGGGCCTCGTGGTGGTGTACATCGTGATCGCCGCGATCCATCGGAAGGATCTCGCTGCGCCGCTCGCGTCCACGCGCCCATCGCTCGCCTTCGAGTTCGATCGCGTGCTCGTGGTCAAGGCGCTTATCGTCTTCGCTGCCGCGCTCGCGTGCTGGCTCGCCGGTTTCTCCCTCCCGCTCGTCGCGATCGCCGCCGGCGCCGTGATGGTCGCCATCGCGCAGCGCGACCCCGCCGCCACCTTCGCGCGCGTCGAGTGGGATCTCCTGCTCTTCTTCGCCGCACTCTTCGTCGTCGTCCGCGGCGTCCAGGACCTTCCGCTCTTCCAGGACCTCACCGCCCGTGCCGCCTCGCACCTCACCGGCGCCTCGTGGCACGACGCGACGATCGTGAGCGCCGCCATGCTCGCGCTGAGCAACCTGGTCTCCAACGTCCCCGCCGTCCTGCTCTGGCTTCCGGTCGTGCCGCACCTGGCGCACGCCGACTTCATCTGGTTGGTGATCGCGATGAGCTCGACCTTTGCCGGCAACCTCACCCTCCTCGGCTCGATGGCCAACCTGATTGTCGCCGAGCGCGCCGCCGCCCGCGGCGTGCGCATGAAGTTCTCGTCGTATCTGGTTGTGGGTGTGCCGGTCACGATTCTGACCATCGCCCTCGGCATCGCCTCTCTCGTCCTCAGCCGCGGATGACCGCGGATTGACCCACACGGGGCACCGCGGAGGGCCGCAGATAAAACAACAGGGGAACCGCGGATTTGCGCGGAGGGCCGCGGATACTGAAACTACAACTGCAGCCGCGGATGGCCGCGGATAAACGCGGATCGAACCGGATGGGCCGAAAGGGCCGGTGCGCAAGAGCCAAGAATGCCTTTGGGGGTGCGAGGGCGAGCCGCGAGCCCCGGTGTTAGCTCCCGAGCCGGGGCTGGCCTCTCGCGTGTGAGAGGGCGCGCTCTGGCGCACCGAGTCTCGCCTTATCCCCCCAAAAAATTCTTCTCGGTCCTGGCGTCCCGACCCTTTCTCTGGTCGCGATCGATCCGCGTTTTATCCGCGTCATCCGCGGCTCGCTGTTGCCGTTGTCGTTTGTCGTATCCGCGCAAATCCGCGGATCGCTCTTGTAGTTGATCCGCGGCTATCCGTGGCCCCCGTTCTGGACCGGTTTCTGCGA
>DASSNR010000233.1:0-2509 GCA_035687925.1 Gemmatimonadaceae bacterium
AACCGGAGCCGGACGACGCCATCGCGGAGTTCGCGGGGCTCAGCCACTACGTGGAGACCGCGCTGCACCCCGACATGCCGTCGCTCCCCGCGCACGTGCGCGATCGTCTCGAGGCGCTCGCCGAGAGCCCCGACATCGATATCAAGGCGCTCGCGCTCGCGAGCCTGCACTACGCGCTCGGCACCGACCGCGATGTGCGCGTCTTCCTGCGCGACGCGCTCGACTCGCTCGGCGCCAACGACGATGCGGTGCGCCGCCGGTGGACGGTCGTCCTCGGCTACCTCGGCGATCGCGCGCGAGGGAAGGGGAATACCGGCGCCGCCATCACGGTGTACCGCAAGGCGCTCGAGATCCGCCCCGATGATCCACGCGTGCTCGCCAACATGGGGATCGCGTACAGCGATGCGGGGGACTACGCGAACGCCGTGCAGGCGCTGCGGCAGTCGCTCGCGCGCGACCCGATGCAGCCCGTCACGCTCCTGAACCTCGGCAACGCGCTCGATGCGCAGCGCGATGCCGCAGGTGCGGCGAGCGCGTACGACCAGGCGCTGGCCATCAATCCGCGCGAGCCGCTCGCGTACTTCAACCTCGGGAAGCTCGCGCTCGAGCGGGGCGATGCCGCGCGCGCCGTGCAGATGTACGAGCGCACGATCGCGCTCGACGCGTCGCTCGTCCCCGCGTACTTCAACCTCGCGCGTGCCTACGCCATGCAGAGCAACGCCGCGAAGGCGAAGGCCGCGCTCGAGCAAGGACTGGCCTTCGATCCGAACAACGCCGAGGGGCGGGAAATGCTGCGCACGCTGCAGCAGGCGATCGGCGGACAGTAGACGAGACGCGTCCCTCTTCCGCTCGCGCGGTTCGGGCCGCAAAATCACACCGTCACCCGCCGCGCGCACGCCGGGCTCCGCACGGAGCAAGGGCGCACGCGCGGCGAGCGCCGGTCCTGCATCACGAACCACACAACCTCATCCGCATCCCATTCCGCCATGCTCCGTCGTGCATCGCTCGCCATGCTCGGCACCGCGCTCCTCTGGAGCACGCCGGTCATCGCCCAACAGCAGCAACCGATTCGCGGCTTCCCCGCCGATGCGCTCCCGCACGAGACGCAGATCGAAACACGCTTCCGCGCGATCCCGAACGCCGACTCGCTCCGCGCGCTGCTGCGCGTCCTGAGCGAGAACCCGCACGAGGCGGGCACCGAGCGCTCGCACCACGTGGCCGAGCTCATCCTCGCGCGCTTCAAGCGCGATGGGCTCGACGCGCACATCGAGCAGTTCCAGGCGCTCATGCCGCGCCCGATCTCGCGCTCGCTCGAGCTCGTGAGCCCCACGCGCTACGTCGCCAAGCTCAAGGAGACGCCGGTCAAGGGCGACAAGGACTCGGCCGATCCCAATCAGCTGCCGACGTTCAACGCGTACTCGCCCGATGGCGACGTCACCGCGCCGCTCGTCTTCGTCAACTACGGCGTGCCGGACGACTACAAGGTGCTCGACTCGCTCGGCATCAGCGTGAAGGGCGCGATCGTGATCGCGAAGTACGGACGCTCGTGGCGCGGCATCAAGGAAAAGGTGGCAGCCGAGCACGGTGCGGTCGGGTGCATCATCTACTCCGATCCGCGCGACGACGGCTACTGGGTGGATGACGTGTACCCCAAGGGCCCGATGCGTCCGCCGCAGGGCGTGCAGCGTGGGAGCATCATGGACATGCCGACCTATCCGGGCGATCCGCTCACACCGGGGTGGGCGGACACCGTGGGGGCGCGTCAGCTGACGAGGAGTGAGGCGAAGACGCTCGCGCAGATCCCCACGCTCCCCATCGGCTACGGTGACGCGCAGCCGCTGCTCGCCGCGCTCGGCGGACCCGTGGCGCCGGAGTCGTGGCGCGGTGCGCTCCCGATCACGTATCACATCGGACCCGGCCCCGCCAAGGTGCACCTCGCCGTGAAGTTCGATTGGAAGGTGCGGCCGCTGTACGATGTGATTGCGCGCATCCCCGGCAGCGAGGCGCCGAACCAGTGGGTGATCTACGGCAACCACCACGATGCGTGGGTGAACGGCGCCAACGATCCGCTTGCGGGTCAAGTGGCGCTCGATGAGGCGGCGCGCGCGTTCGGTGCGCTGCTCAAGACGGGATGGCATCCCAAGCGCACGATCATCCTCGCGGCGTGGGACGGCGAGGAGTGGGGATTGCTGGGTTCCACCGAGTGGGCGGAGAAGCATCGCGACGAGCTCGTAAAGAATACCGTCGCCTACATCAACAGCGACACCAACGAGCGCGGCTGGTTGGGTGTGTCCGGCTCGCACTCGCTGCAGACGTTCATGGAGCAGGTGGCGCGCGACATCACCGATCCCAAGACGGGCAAGAGCGTGCTGGAGGCGGAGCTCGAGCATCGAAGCGAGATGCGGCGCGAGCGCGGGCGCCCCGCGGCGCAGCAGGCCGCGACGCCGGACACGACCAACCGTACAGCGCGCACGGCGGCATCGCGCGACACCGCCTTCTCGATCGGCGC
>DASSNR010000246.1:0-2896 GCA_035687925.1 Gemmatimonadaceae bacterium
CCCCCCGCGCCCACGCCTCGCGGGCGTCGGGCAGCACCGGTACATCAGCGACGCGGATGTGCAGCGTGACGTCGCTGGCGTGCGCGATGTGCGATGCATGACCGAGGAGCCCGAAGCCCGTCACGTCCGTCGCGCAGCGCACATCGAGTGCGAGGGCGGCACGACTCGCGGCGGCGTTGAGCTCGCGCATGGCGCGGAGCATGGCGTCGTACGCATCGGGTGCGACATCCCCTCGCTTGGCTGCCGTGGCGAGAATGCCGGTGCCGAGCGGCTTGGTCAGCACGAGCACGTCACCGGCACGCGCCGCGGCGTTCGTGAGCAGATGGCCGGGATTCGCGCGTCCGGTGACGGCGAGGCCGTACTTCAACTCCTCGTCGATCACCGTGTGCCCGCCCACGAGCACGGCGCCGGCCGCGTGCACCATGTCGTGCCCGCCGCGAAGAATCTCGGTCAGCACTTCGATCGGCAGCGTCCCCGACGGAAAGCCGACGATGTTGAGCGCTGTGAGCGGCTCACCGCCCATCGCGTACACGTCGGAGAGCGCGTTTGCCGCCGCAATCTGGCCGAACGTGTACGGATCGTCCACGATCGGCGCAAAGAAGTCCACCGTCTGCACGAGCGCGACATCATCGGACAGCACGAAGACGCCCGCGTCGTCGAACGTTTCGCGGCCGACGAGAAGGCGGGGATCGACACGCTCCGGCAGCGGAGCGAGCGCACGAGACAGGTCACCCGGACCCATCTTCGACGCTCAGCCGGCGCAGCGCGCGAACGCCGTGAGGCGGAAGAGCTCGTCGCGCGTCTTCGCGGTGCTCATACGAACAGCGTAGGATGAACGGTGATTATCCGCTCACTCGAGCGATGAGCTCGATCTCGATCAGCGCGCCGCGCGGCAGCGCGGACACCTCGACGGTGGAGCGCGCCGGGCGTGCCGAGCCGACCTGCTTCGCGTAGATCTCGTTCACCGTCGGGAAGTCGCCCAGGTCGGCGAGGAAGACGGTCGTCTTCACGACATCGTTCCATGTCGCGCCGGCCGCCTTGAGCACGGCCGCGAGATTCGCGAAGACGCGGTTGGTCTGCTCGACGATGCCACCGTCGACGATCTTCCCCGTGTCCGGGTCCAGCGCGATCTGGCCGGCGGTGAAGAGAAAGCCACCGGCGACGATGGCTTGCGAGTACGGCCCGATCGCCGCAGGCGCCTGGTCCGTACTGATAGTCGTTGCGCTCACACTTGCTCCTAAAAGAGTCCGAAAATCGAGCCATCCGGCATCATCGTGATGCGCTCGGCCGCGGGCTCCTTGGGCAGCCCGGGCATGGTCATAATATCACCGGCCTGCGCCACAACGAAGCCCGCGCCGGCCGCGGGGTAAATGTCGTTGATCGTGATGCGGAAGCCCGAGGGGCGTCCGAGGATCGCGGGATTGTCCGTGAACGAGTACTGCGTCTTCGCCATACAAATCGGCGTGTTCCCGAGCCCGATGGATTCGAGATAGTCGACCGCGCGATCGGCCTTGGCCGAGTAGTCGGCCCCTTCGCCGCCGTACACCTTCTGCACGATGGTGTCGATCTTCTTGCGGATGGGGAGTGACGTATCATATAGGGGCTTGTAGCACGAACCGCCCTGCGCGAGGAGATCGAGTACTTCCGCGGCAACCTCTTCTCCGCCCTCGCCGCCGCGCGCCCACACATCGGCCAGTGCGACGCGGACGCCCTGCGCACGCGCGAACTCCTGCACGATGTGCAACTCCGCCTCGGTGTCCGTCGTGAATCGATTGACGGCGACGACCATCGGGACGCCGAACCGCCGGACGTTGTCGATATGTGCCGCGAGGTTCGGCAGACCGCGCTTCAGTGCGTCGAGATTCTCCGTGCCGAGCGACTTCTTGTCCGCGCCACCGTTCAGCTTGAGCGCGCGGACGGTGGCGACAAGCACGGCGGCTTCCGGGTTCAGTCCGCCAAAGCGGCACTTGATGTCGAAGAACTTCTCCGCGCCGAGATCGGAACCGAACCCCGCCTCGGTGAGCACGATGTCCGCGAGCGCGAGCGCGGCCTTGGTCGCGATGACGCTGTTGCACCCGTGCGCAATGTTGCCGAATGGACCGCAGTGGAGGAGCGCCGGGCCGCCTTCCAGCGTCTGTACGAGATTCGGCTTCAGCGCATCCTTGAGCAGCAGGCTCATCGCGCCGACCGCCTTGAGGTCGCCCGCGCGAACCGGTGCGCGCGACGCGCCCGCCGTCGCGCCGACGATCATGCGCGCAAGCCGCGCCTCGAGATCCTCGCGACTCGTGGCGAGTGCGACGACGGCCATCACTTCGCTCGCAGGGACGATGACCCACCGTTCCTCGCGCGGGACACCGTTCGCCACGCCGCCCAAGCCGATGACGCAGTCGCGCAGCGCGCGATCGTTCATGTCCATCGTGCGCGGCCACGAGATGCGACGCGGATCGATGTTGAGCGAATTCCCCTGCGTGAGGTGGTTGTCCAGCATCGCCGAGAGGAGCAGATGCGCGGTGGAAATTGCGTGAAAGTCGCCGGTGAAGTGGAGGTTGATGTCCTCCATCGGAAGCACCTGCGAGTAGCCGCCACCCGCCGCGCCACCCTTCATCCCGAAGACCGGGCCCAGGCTCGGCTCGCGCATGCACATCACGGCGTTCTTCCCCATGCGTCGCAGCGCCTGGGTGATGCCGACGAGCGTCGTGCTCTTCCCTTCACCGGCCGCGGTAGGATTGATACCGGTGACGAGCACGAGGCGGCCGCGCGGTGGGCGCAGCGCAATCTCGAGTGGGATCTTCGCCTTGTACTTGCCGTACAGCTCGAGCTCGTCGGGCGAGAGCCCGAGCTCGGCGGCTACATCGACGATGGGGCGCATGCGCGCCTGCTGCGCGATCTCGATATC
>DASSNR010000251.1:0-15723 GCA_035687925.1 Gemmatimonadaceae bacterium
GGGCTGTTTCTCCTCGGCATCGGGACCATCGTCTACACGGTGGCGTTCCGCGGACTGCGTCCGTGGGAGGTGGTGGTCGCATGGCTGCTCTCGGCACCGCTGATCGCGTGGTTCGTCGCTCGCCTGAGCGCGATCATGATGCGACCGCTCGATGAGCTCGAGCGTCTGGGGCACGCGATTCGAAATCGCCAATGGTCCGCGCTCCTCGGCAACGACGGTCTGGCGGCGGAGCGGCACGTGCGTGGCGCGCTCCGGGATGTCGCAGCGCTGATCGAAGAGACGAGGACGACGGCCGGTGCGGTGTTGGCGGCATCGGGTCGTGTCAACACCATCGGGGGATCGGTGGCGGATGGTGCGGAGCGCGTGGCCGACTCCCTGCGCCGTCTCGAGCACGGCTCGGAAGAGAACCTGGAGGCCGCCGAGCGCATTCGCGAAGCTGCGCAGCGACTGACAGCGGCTGCATCGGCCGTGGACGCGGCCGCACGTGAGACGCTCACCATCTCCGGCACGGTGGGAGGGCGGGCGCACGATGGCGTCCGCAGAGCGGAGCAGGCCACGACGCACGTCACGCAGATCGCCGAGCTCGCGCGCGACAGCGTCGAACGGGTTGCTGCGCTGCGCCATGCGTCGACGACGATCGGCGAGATCACCCAGGTGATCGGCGAGATCGCGGCGCAGACGAATTTGCTGGCGCTCAACGCCGCCATCGAGGCTGCCCGCGCCGGGGAGGCTGGACGCGGCTTCGCGGTCGTCGCGGACGAAGTGCGCAAGTTGTCGCAGCGGAGTGCGGAGTCGCTCCAGCGGATCGAAGACCTGTTACACGAGATCGCGTTGCGGAGCGATGAGGCAGCCGAACGGCTGCAGCAGATGGAGCGCTCGGTGGGCGAAGGAGAGCAGGTGATGCGTGAGGCCATGCACGTGTTCAAGGGAATTGAGCTCGATGCGCAGCGCACGCTGGGGCTGGCGCAGACCGTCGTGGAAGCGTCGCAGCAGCAGGCGGCGTTGGTTGGCGAGGTTGGCAACGCGTCGGAACTGGTCGCACGTGTCGCCGCGGAAACGGCCGCGGAGACGACGGACGCATCGCGGGCGACGGAGCTGCAACGCGAGCTGACGGAGCGCCTGCGCGAGACTGGTGCAGCGCTGGGCGGTGCCGCGCAATCGCTGGACGTCGTCGTCATGCGCTTCGGCGACGAGGCGCGAGCGGAGGGCGCCCCAGCGGCGGGCGGCGCGGGGCAGCCGGCCACGGTGTCGTCAGTGACGACAGTGCCCACGCGATGACTCGCATACCGGAACGCTCCGACGCGGAGAGTACTCGCGCTGGGAGTGGTGCGAGCGGTGCGAATGTGGTGGAGCACCGACACGAGATCGCGGCGCCGGGTCCGGGTCGTCGGGAAGGGCAGACGTTCGTCGGGGGTTCCGCGCTCATACGCTACGCGAATCTGGTGAAGCTGCCGCACACGGTGTTCGCGTTGCCATTCGCGCTGGTGGGGGTGACGATAGCCAGTTATGTCAAAGAGGTAACGATCTGGCAGGTCGTCTGGGTCACCGTCGCGTTCGCGGCCGCGCGGTTCGCCGCCATGGGGTTCAACCGGATCGCCGACCGCCGGATCGACGCGCTGAATCCGCGCACGGCTGCTCGAGAGATCCCGAGCGGGCGCATCAGCGCCGCACGGGCCGCTGTGGCCGTCGCGATCGCCTCCCTTGTATTCATGGTCGCGGCGTGGCGTCTCAACACGCTGTGCCTCACGCTCTCGCCGCTCGCGCTCGCCTGGGTGTTCTGGTACAGCTACACGAAGCGCTTCACGCGATGGGCGCACCTGGTGCTCGGACTCGGGCTGGGGATCGCGCCCGTCGGCGGCTACCTGGCGGTGACGGGGACGTGGAGCTCGCCCTGGTGGGTGCTCGTGCTCCTTGCCATTGCCGTCATGGGATGGGTCGGCGGATTCGACATCTTCTATGCGCTGCAGGACGTGCGCTTCGATCGCGAGCACGGACTGCACTCCGTCCCTGTGGCGCTCGGTGAGCGCGGCGCGATCGCGGTTGCCCGGGTGCTGCACGCGATCACCGTCGTGTCGCTCGCCGTCGTGGGGCTCGGGATCGGCGCCGGCGCAGTGTACACACTCGGTGTGCTCGCGGTCGCGGCGCTGCTCCTCTACGAGCACTCGCTCGTGCGAGGCGGCGATCTGTCGCGGCTCGATGCGGCGTTCTTCACCATGAACGGGATCATCAGCATCACCTACTTCGGCTTCGTGTTGGCCGCGCGGCTGCTCACGGCGTGAGAGGCGGGAAGCGGGAAGCGGGAAGCGGGAAGCGGGAAGCGCAGAGCGCTTCTCCCGGCCGCGCCGACCAGCAGCGCAATGGCTCGATCGCCGCGCCGCTCGTCGTGGCGGTTACCGGTGCGTCCGGTGCGCCGTATGCGGTGCGGCTCCTCGAGCAGCTTGTCGCGGCGCGACGCGATGTGTGGCTCATCGTGTCGTCGCATGGATGGCGACTGCTGCGCATGGAGGCGGGGATCGACGATGTGGGCGCGCTGCGCGCGCGCGTCGGCGGTGCCGGGTGGGATCGGCATGTCGTCGCGTTCGACGACGCGGATCGCGGCGCGCCGCCGGCGTCGGGCTCGGCGCGGAGCAGCGGGATGGTGATCTGCCCGTGCTCGATGGGAACGCTCGCTGCGGTGAGCCTCGGCACCTCGCGCTCGCTCGTCGAGCGCGCGGCCGATGTCGCGCTCAAGGAGCGCCGCTCGCTCATCCTCGTACCGAGGGAGACGCCGCTGAGCGTGGTCCATCTCGAGAACATGGTGCGCGTCACGCGCGCGGGCGCGCTCGTGCTCCCGGCGGCGCCCGCGTTCTATCACGGCGCGCGGAGCATCGACGACCTGGTGAATTTCATTGTCGCGCGCATTCTCGATCACCTGGGCGTGGAGCACGCCCTCGTGAAGCGATGGGATGGTGGAGCGACCGATGACGACGGCTAGCGGTGGGGACCGGCACGTCATCGGCCTCATCGCGGACACGCACGGGCTGCTGCGCCCCGAAGTCCATCAGGCGCTCTCGGGCGTCGAGCTGATTCTGCACGCGGGCGATGTGGGCGGCGACGACGTGCTCGACGAGCTCGCGCTCATCGCTCCCGTCGAAGCGGTGTTCGGGAATACGGATGTCCCTGGCGATCCGCGGCTCGCGCAGGAGATCGTGCGTGAGATCGGCGGTGTCACCATCCATGTGAGCCATGGCCACGAGCTCGGGAGTCCGACGCCGGACACGCTTCTCGCGCTCTATCCGGCGGACGTGATCGTGTACGGGCACACGCACAAGGCGCTCGAGGTGCGCGTGGGCGGCCGGCTCGTCGTGAACCCCGGCGCGGCAGGGCCTCGGCGATTCGATCTCGTGCCGAGTGTGGCGCGGCTGACGATCAGTGGCGGTTCCTTAGACGTCGAGATCGTGCCGTTGTAGCTCCGCCGTGCGGCCGGAATGTGTGATCGCACGGCGGAGCGCGAATCCGTTCGCTCTCGCGCTAAGCGATGCGTGCTGCCGGCGCGTCCAGCTCCGGTGTCACCATCCCGCGCCGGAGACCTGCGTCCGCCACGCGCTCCGTGCGCTCCAGCTCCTCGGGGAATCGCCGGAACCATGACGAGAGCAGCAGCAGCTCATCGATCTCGTGCGTCGGGACCTGCGCGCTGTCGCGCTCCACGCGGCCGAAGATCTGGTCCACGCGACGGGAGAGTGCGGCACGCGAGCGCGCCGTCCGCGGTGCCGCCTGCTCGGCGCGTACGCGACCGCGTCGGATGAGATAGACGCGATCGTCTCCGTCGTACCCTGGGACGGTGTACACGAACGAGAGCGTCTCGACGGCGAAGCGGAAGCGGTAGAACTGCTCCTTGAGATCTTCCAGTCGATACAGCTTGTCGCGCAGCGTGGCGGCGCGCTCGAACTCGAGGCGCTCGCTGCACTGTTCCATCTCCCCGCGCAGCGTCTCGATCGGCCCATCGTCCGTGCCGTCGAGGAAGGCACGCGCGATCGCGAGGCGTTCGGCGTACTGATGCTCGGAGCACCCCGCGATGCAGGGGCCGAGGCATTTCTTCACCTCGTACCGGATGCACCCGGGGGTGCGCGGCCGCAGCTGGAAGAGCTCCTGTTGATCGCCGAAGTGCATCCGCCGATCGAGCGCGCAATCGCGCAGGCCGAGCAGGTCGTTGAGCTCGCGCACGGCATCGCTCACGCGCTGCGCGCCCTGGTACGGGCCGTAGTAGGCGGCGCTGTCGTCGCTGGCGCCACGCACGACGAGCAGCTTGGGTGCGGGACCCTTCGTGATCTTGATGAAGGCGAAGTGGCGCGCGTCGTTCTTCATCGCCACGTTGAAGCGGGGACGGAACCGCTTGATGAGCTGGAGCTCGAGGAGGAGTGCGGCGAACTCGCTCGGCGTGTACTCCCACTCGATCGTCTCCGCTTCGCGGACGATGCGTGCGCCCTTCTCCTCGGGGAACGCCGCGCGGAAGTAGCTGAGGAGCCGCGTGCGCACGCGCTTCGATTTTCCGACGTAGATCACCTCGCCATCCGGTGCGAGCATCCGGTAGACGCCGGGGCGGTCGGCGCACTCGGCGCGAACGTGCGCGCGCATGGTGGCGAGCTGCTCCTCGGGCGCGTGGCGCGGCTTCGGCGGTGCCGTGCCATCGTCGAGCTGAGGCTGCACCGGATGCTCGCGCAGCGAGCCGCGTGTTCTGGCGCTCATGACTGGCAGCGCGCGCAGAAGACAGTGGTGCGACCATCGACGGCCTGGGTGTCGATGAGCGGCGCGCCGCACCGCGCGCACGGCTGTCCGCCGCGCCCGTACACCGCGAGTTGCGCGGCAAACGCGCCGCGCTCGCCCGTCGCGTCGCGGTAATCGCGGAAGCTCGTGCCGCGCGCGGCGATCGCCTCGCGCAGCACGCTTGTGAGCCCCGCGTGCAACCGCTCGATCTCGACCGGCGCGAGCGAGCGCGCCTCGCGCGACGGGTCGACGCCCGCGCGCCAGAGCGCCTCGTTCGCGTAGATGTTTCCGATGCCGGCGATCCGGCGCTGGTCCATCAACAACTTCTTCACTGCCTGCTTCGACTCCCGAAGGATTCCCGATAGATGCGCGGGTGAGAACGAGGCGTCAAGCGGCTCGGGCCCCAGCGAGGCCGAATACTGGCGCCACCGCTCGGGTGACATGAGTGAGACGGTGCCGAGGCGGCGGATGTCGCGGTAATGCAGCGAGCGGCCGTCGTCGAGCAGAAGGGCGAGTGTGGAGTAGAGGCGCTCGTGGTCCGGGAGGGTGCCGCGATCGATGAGCAGCGCGCCGGTGAAGCGCGGCTGGACCACGAGCCGGTCTTCGTTCGACAGATCGAGGACGACGAGCTTGGCGCGGCGCCAGCAGCGCAGGATCGTCGCACCGATGAGGCGCCGCGAGAGCTGTATGGCATCGACTTCTCGCAGCACATCAGAGTGAGTGACGACGACGCCGACGATGCGCGCGCTGGTGACCTCGCGATCGAGGTCGCGCGCGATGGTTTCAGTTTCGGGCAGCTCTGGCACCGCGCAACAACTCGCGCCAGCCGATGTCGGTGCGGTAGAGCTTCCCATCGAACTGAACGCGCTCCGCGAACGCAACGCTCTCGCGCTGCGCGTCGGCGAGCGTGTCGGCGACGGCCGTCACGGCGAGGACGCGGCCGCCTGAGACGGTGAGGGCGCCGTCGCCCGACCGAGCGGTGCCCGCGTGGAAGAGCAGCACGTCATCGGCGCTCGGCAGCGTGATCGTCGCGCCCTTCTTCGGGTGCTCGGGGTAACCCTCCGCAGCGACCACCGTCGTCACCGCATGCCGGTCGCTCCACTGGAGCGCCGCACCGGCAATACTCTCGCCGCGCGCAATGGCGAGCATGGGGTCGAGCAGGTTGCTCTCCAGGAGTGGCAGGAGTGCTTCGGTCTCCGGATCACCGAACCGGCAGTTGAACTCGACGACGCGTATGCCGGATGCGGTGAGCATGAGCCCAGCGTAGAGAAGTCCCGTGAACGCACACCCGCACGCGCGCAGCGCGGAGAGCGTAGGGGTGAAGATGCGATCGACGACATCGTCCACGAACTCCGGGCCGACGAGCGACACCGGCGCGTACGCTCCCATCCCGCCGGTGTTCGGCCCGCGGTCGCCGTTCAGCAGGCGCTTGTGATCCTGCGCGGGGATCATGGGGAGGACGTTCGTGCCGTCGGTGAGCGCGAAGATGGAGAGCTCCTCCCCCTGCATGAACTCCTCGACGAGCACCTCGGCGCCTGCCGCACCGAACGCGTGATCGCGAAGCATCAGGTTGATCGCGTGATCGGCCTCGTCGAGCGTCTCGCACACGACGACGCCCTTGCCAGCTGCGAGTCCCGACGCCTTGATCACGACGGGCGCGCCGAAATTCCGCGCCGCGCGCTTGGCGCTGTCTGCTCGGCGGTGCAGCTCGGCGCGCGCCGTCGGTACGGCTGCCGTCTGCATGATCGACTTGGCGAAGCTCTTCGATGATTCGATGGTCGCCGCCGCGCGAGTGGGGCCGAAGATCGTGAGTCCCGCGCCGCGGAACAGGTCGACGATCCCCGCGGCGAGCGGCGCTTCTGGACCCACGACCGTGAGGTCGACCTGCTCGGCGCGTGCGAGACTCAGGAGCGCGGGGAGATCGCTGGCACTCGTCGGCACACAGCGCGCGAGCGCGGCGATCCCCGCGTTGCCAGGCGCGGCGATGAGCTCCGCCGAGGGATTATCGCGCGCGAGCTTCCAGGCGAGGGCATGCTCGCGCGCGCCCCCGCCAACGATCAGGATCTTCACTTCTTCTGCTGAGTGCGGAATGCGTCCGTGAAAGCGTCACGTGCGCCGCGCAGCACGTCGGCCACCTGATCGACGGCCGCGCGCGCCTGCTGGCCATAGTAGCCCACGGCGTCAATGTAGTCGTCCGAGAGTGGACGATCGCCGCTCGCATCGCGGCGCGGGTAGTCGCCGGCCAGGATCCGATCGTAGTCGCCGGACTTCACCCACCGTTGCAACTCGGCGGCGCGTACCGTGTTGAAGGGATGCGTGCGGAACGCCACGTTGAGCACCTTGAAGACGTTGTCGATCGCGTTGCCGCCCGCCTCGTACTCCTCGGCCTGGATGAGGAACTCCTCGAGGTTGATCTCATCTTCCTCGCCGGTCGCGAGCCCCGACATGCGCACGCCGCCGCCCGCCAACTTGAGCTCGGTGCGCATGGCCGCCTGAGGATCCTGCCCCGAGAGCAGCCCCGCCCGATCGCACGACAGCTCGCTCTTGCGGAACCACTCGAAGAGCGCGAGCTCGATCGGCAGGAGCGCCATACCGGCGAGGAAGGGGAGATTCCGAACGCCGACGGTGAGCAGGATGAGCGCGATGGTGCGGTAGGTCGCGTGCCCGCTCATGACGTGCCCCAGCTCGTGCCCGAGGACCGTGCGCTGCTCCTCGCGCTCGAGGAGCCCGAGCGTGCCGGTATTGAGGATGATGAACGGCTTCTCGAACCCCACCGCGCCGGCGTTCACATCGGGCGTCTGTGTGACGTACAGCTCAGGGCGCTCGGGCCAGTCCAACGTCTCGAGCACCTCGGTGTACATCGCATTGAGCTTCGGGCGCTGCCGTGGACCGATCTTCACCGCATTGGCGAGGAAGAGATGTCGGATGCCGCGCTCGCCGAAGAAGCTCAGCACCTTGCGAACGAGGTCATCGAAGCCAGGGATGCCGCGCAGCGTATTGAGCGCGGCGCGATCGGCAGGATGCTCCCACGCGACTGGCGAAATCTGGGTGAGGACTTTCCGTTCGGGCATGCTTACCTCCTGGGTGCCGTTACATCCCCGCGAACGCCTGCTCCAGGTCGTCGAGCAGGTCGTCGATGTCTTCCACGCCGCACGACAGGCGGATCAGCCCATCGGTGATGCCGAGCTCGGCACGGCGGTCGGGTGGAACGGACGCATGCGTCATCGAGGCGGGATGGCTGATGAGACTCTCGACCCCACCCAACGATTCAGCAAGCGAAAAGATTCGTGTGTGCTCGAGGACGTGCGCGGCGCGCGCCTTCGAGCCGACGTCCACGCTGATCATGCCGCCGAAGCCGCGCATCTGCGAGCACGCGAGCGCGTGCTGCGGGTGCGAGGGGAGCCCGGGGTAGATGACGCGCTCGGCCCCCACGCGATCGGCCAGCCAGCTGGACACCGCGCGGCCGTTGGCGTCGTGTCGGGGCATGCGGAGGTGGAGCGTCTTCGTCCCACGCAGCGCCAGCCAGCAGTCGAAGGGGCCGGGTACCGCGCCAGCGGCGTTCTGGATAAACTGCAGCCGCTCGGCGAGCCCCTCGTCGCGCAGTAGGGCGATCCCCCCCACCATATCGCTGTGCCCATTCAGGTACTTGGTCGTCGAGTGAAAGACGACATCCGCCCCATGCTCGAACGGACGCTGGAAGTACGGGGTGGCAAAGGTGTTATCGACGATGAGGAGCGCGCCGGCACGGTGCGCGATCTCCGAGGCGGCCGCGATGTCCGTGATCCACATGAGCGGATTCGTGGGCGTCTCGATGAGGATCGCGCGCGTGCGCGGCGTACAGGCGTCGGCGATCCGCTGGGGATCCCGCGTGTCGACATACGTGAACGAGAGGCCGAGATGCCGCAGCAGTTTGTCGAACAGGCGGAACGTCCCACCGTAGACATTCTCGCCGCAGATGATGTGATCGCCCGCCTCGAACAGCTTCATGATCGAGTCGACGGTCGCAGTGCCACTGGCGAAGGCGAAGCCGTACGTCGCGCCTTCCAGCGCGGCGACGTTCCGCTCGAGCGCCTCACGCGTTGGGTTCGCCGTGCGCGAGTACTCGTATCCCTTGTGCCGTCCGAGTCCGTCCTGCACGTACGTGGACGTGAGATAGACCGGCGTCATGATGGCGCCGGCGAGCGGCTCGGGGCGCTGGCCGGCGTGAATGGCGCGCGTCCCGAAGCGGGCGTCCAGATCGTTCTCGAAGATGCGAGTCATGCGGAAGGCCTGTTGGTCGAATACGGTCGCTGCGCGGAAGATAACCGCGGCCGCACGGCGCGGCGAGGCAGCACGGCCGTATGGGGGACGGTATGACCGATCGCATCCAGGACATCTCCACCGAGCCGCTCACGTGCCTCGTGGTGGATGACGAGCCGCGGCTGCGCCAGGCACTCGCGCGGCTCATGCGCGGCGATGGCTTCTATTGCTACGAGGCCGCGTCCGGAAAGGAAGCGCTCGACGTCCTCGCGCAGCATCCCGTCTCGCTGGTGCTCTCCGATCTCCGTATGCCGGGGATGAACGGCACCGAGCTGCTGCAGCACATGCGCACCGACTTCCCCGACATCGCGGTCATCATGCTCACCGCGGTGGCCGAGGCCGACGCCGCGGTACGCTGTCTCTCGCTCGGTGCGATGGATTACCTCACGAAGCCGTTCTCGTATGAGGAGGTGCGCGCGCGCCGCGCAGGCGCTCGAGAAGCGTCGGCTCATCACCGAGAATCGCGAGTATCAGGAGCGGCTGGAGGAGCGCGTCGCGGTACAGGCCCGGCGCATCGAGGAGCTGTTTCTCGGGAGTGTGCACTCACTCGTCGAAGCGCTGGAGCTCAAGGACCCGTACACGCGCGGCCACTCGGCGCGCGTGAGCTACTATGCCGTCGCGATCGCGCGTGCGCTCGGGCTCGGCGCCGATGCGCTGCGCCAGGTCGAGCTCGGCGGCCACCTGCACGACATCGGGAAGATCGGCGTGCGCGAGGCGGTGCTGAACAAGAACGGCCCGCTCACACCCGAGGAGTACGAGCACATCATGACGCATCCGGTGCTCGGCTGGCGCATTCTCACGCCGTTGCTCACGGAGCATCCGCTGGTGCTGAACATGGTGCGCTCGCACCACGAGCGACTCGACGGACGCGGCGTGCCGGATGGGCTCAGCGGACATGCGATCCCGCTCGAGGCGCGCATCGCATGTGTCGCGGATGCGTTCGACGCGATGCTGAGTCGGCGTCCGTACCGGCAGGGGCGCTCGCGCGACGCGGCGCTGACGGAGCTGCGCGAGCGCGCGGGGGAGCAGTTCGACTCCGATGTGGTCACGGCGTTCGTGGAGCTCGCCGAGCGTGGCGACATCGAGGCGGAGGCACAGGCATCGGAGCGGGGAACGCCGCCAGGGGGCGGACCGCAGGCGCGCGCTCTGGACGCGCCGACCCACGCCACGCTCGCCCCCAGAGCCGCCGATGTTCGGTGACGCGCGTCACGAGCCGCGATTCCGGCGCGGTGCGTGCAACTACAATGCGGGTGGATCGTCTGCGGTATGCCGGTAGGTTGCACAACCTGAAGGAGCGATGGAGAACAGAGCGTGTACGACGGGTTGATGGTCAGTGTCTCGGGAGTGCGCGGCCGAGTTGGCGAAGCACTCACTCCCGAGATCGTTGCACGGTTTGCCGCGGGGTTCGGCGCGTGGGCCGTGTCGCGCAATGGGAATCGGCGGATCGTGGTGGGGCGCGACTCGCGTGTGTCGGGACCGATGTTTCACCACGCAGTCCTCGCGGCGCTGCAATCCGTCGGATGCGATGTGATCGACGTCGGCCTTGCGCCGACGCCCACCATTCAGCTCGCCGTGGAGCACGCGCATGCGGCAGGCGGCCTCGCGATCACGGCGAGCCACAATCCCATCGAGTGGAACGCGCTCAAGTTCATCGGGCCGAGCGGGCTGTTCCTCGATGGCGCCGAGGGCGCGGAGATGCGCCAGATGGTGGACCACGGATTTCCGCGTGCCACATGGGATCAGCTCGGGAGCGTAGAGCCGGATCGCGGCGCGATCGAGCGGCACATCGAGCGAGTGCTCGCGCTCCCCTTCATCGACGTCGAGGCGATTCGCAAGCGCCGCTTCCGCGTGGCGCTCGACTGCGTGCGCGGTGCGGGCGGCGTGATTATGCCGGCGCTGCTCGAGCGGCTGGGGTGCGAGGTGGCGGCGATCAACCTCGAGACGGACGGCCGCTTCCCGCGCCCGCCAGAGCCCGTGGCGGCGAACCTGGGCGGGCTGGAGCAGCTCGTGAAGGCCAGCGGCGCGGAGGTCGGGCTGGCCACGGACCCGGACGTCGACCGGCTGGCGCTCGTGTCGGATAAGGGGCGGGCGATCGGCGAAGATTGGACGTTGGCGCTCGCGGCGCGACTTGTGCTGCGCTACCGCCCGGGCCCGGTGGTGGTGAACCTCTCGACCAGCCGTATCGTTGACGATGTGGCGGCCGAGACCGGCGCCCAGGTCCTCCGTGCACCGGTCGGCGAGGTGAACGTCGCGGTCCGCATGCGCGACGAGGGCGCCGCGATCGGTGGAGAGGGGAACGGAGGCGTCATTCTCTCGGAAGTCCACCTCGGCCGGGACGCGCCCATTGGTGCTGTGCTGTTGCTACAAATGTTACTCGAGGACAACACGTCGCTCTCCGCGGTTCTTGCCCGCTATCCCCGCTACGCTATTGTGAAGGACAAGCTGGACCGTCCGAACGCGCCCCTGACGGCGGTGTATGACTCCCTGCACGCCGGATTCCCGGACGCGGAGGCGGATACACAGGATGGCCTGCGTTTAGCATGGGCGGATCGCTGGGTCCACGTGCGGCCATCGGGCACCGAGCCGATCGTCCGCGTGATCGCCGAGGCCCCGACGGAAAGTGAAGCGAGGGAGCTCGTGGCACGGTCGCGTGCCCCTCTGGATGCGCTGCGCTGACATTTCAACCGATGTGACGAGTCATGTGTGGAATCGTGGGATACGTCGGGCCGCGGCTCGCATCCCCACTGCTGCTTGAAGGGCTGAAGCGGCTGGAGTACCGGGGGTACGATTCGGCGGGGATCGCCGTGATGAACGGCAAGGGCGTCGAGATGCGGAAGGCGGCGGGGAAGATCGCCGAGTTGGAGCACGTGGTCGCGGACGATCCCCTGCACGGGACGCTGGGGATCGCACACACGCGGTGGGCGACGCACGGCGCACCCAACTGGTGCAACGCCCACCCCCATGTCTCGTGCGACGGGACAGTGGCCGTCGTCCATAACGGCATCATCGAGAACGCGACGGCGCTCCGGCAGATCCTCGAGGAAGACTTCGGCCACACGTTCCAATCGGAGACCGACACCGAGGTGCTCGCACACCTCATCGAGGAACTGTTCGACGACAACCTCGAAGAGGCGGTGATCGAGGCGTTGCGCAAGGTCGAGGGGACGTACGGCATCGCGGTCGTGAGCAGCCGCGATCCCAACAAGATCGTGGCGGCGCGCAAGGGGAGCCCGCTCCTCGTGGGGCTGGGCGATGGCGAGTACTACATTGCGAGCGATGTCTCGGCGATCCTCGCGCACACGCGCGAGGTGATCTACCTGGACGACGGCGACCTCGCGGTGCTCGAGCGCACGGGGTACCGGATCATCGATCTCAACGCGGTGCCGCTCATGCGCGAGGTGAGCCGCATCGATTGGGACCTCGCGATGATCGAGCGCGATGGCTTCGCGCACTTCATGCTCAAGGAAATCTTCGAGCAGCCGAAGACCATCGAGACGACGATGCGCGGGCGGCTCCTGCCCGAGCAGGGAACGGCGCGCCTGGGCGGCCTCAACCTCACCGAGGCCGAGCTGCTCGAGTTCGACAACATCGTGATCACCGCGTGCGGGACGAGCTGGCACTCGGCGCTCATCGGCGAGTTCATGCTCGAGGAGCTGGCGCGCATTCCGGTGGAGGTGGAATACGCGTCCGAGTTCCGCTATCGCAATCCGATCATCACCGACAAGACGCTGTGCATCGTGATCTCGCAGTCGGGCGAGACGGCGGACACGCTGGCCGCGATGCGTGAAGCGCGGCGGCGCGGCGCGCGGGCGATCGGGATCGTGAACGTGGTGGGCTCGACGATCGCGCGCGAGTCGGACGGCGGCATCTACACGCACGCGGGGCCGGAGATCGGCGTCGCGTCCACGAAGGCGTTCACGAGCCAGGTGATTGCGCTCGCGATGTTCACGCTCAAGCTCGCGCGGCTGCGCGGACTGCCGATCGACGAAGGACGCCGCATCGTGCAAGCGATGCTGGCGCTTCCAGGGCAGATCTCCGAGATCCTCAGTTGTGCCGACGCGGTTGAGCAGATCGCCGAGTGGTTCGGCGACACGCGCAACTTCCTGTATCTCGGACGTGGATACAACTTCCCGGCCGCGCTCGAGGGCGCGCTCAAGCTGAAGGAGATCAGCTACATCCACGCGGAAGGGTATCCGGCCGCCGAGATGAAGCACGGACCGATCGCGCTCATCGACGAGAACATGCCCGTCGTCTTCATCGCGCCGCACGACTCGGTGTTCGACAAGATCGTGTCGAACATCCAGGAGGTGAAGGCGCGCGGCGGATGCGTGATCGCGCTGACGAGCCGCGAGGAGCCGGCGCTTGCTGGAAAGCTGAACTACGAGTTCCGCATCCCCGAGACGATCGACATGTTCACTCCGGTGCTCGCGTCGATTCCGCTGCAGCTCCTCGCGTACTACATCGCCGTGCAGCGCGGTGCGGATGTGGACCAGCCGAGGAACCTCGCCAAGTCGGTGACGGTGGAGTAAGCGCGGTCTGCGGCTGACCGTGCGTTGCCCGTGCGTCATCCGCACGGCATCTTCACGGTCATGCGAGTACTCCTCCAGCGCGTGTCACGCGCCGAGGTGCGGGTGGACGGCCGCATCACGGGGCGCATCGGCACCGGCTTTCTCATCCTCGTGGGCTTCACGCACGCCGACACCGACGCCCAGCTCATCTGGATGGCGGACAAGCTCATCGGGCTGCGCCTCTTCGGTGACGCCGAGGGGAAGATGAACCTCGGGCTCGCCGACGTGAACGGCGCGCTGCTCGTCGTGTCCCAGTTCACGCTCTATGGCGATGCGCAGAAGGGGCGGCGTCCCAGCTTCATCGATGCCGCGCGCCCCGAAGCGGCGGAGGCGCTGTACGAGCGCTTCGTCGCGATACTCAGCGAGCGCGGCGCCCACGTCGAGACGGGCGAGTTCGGCGCGATGATGGATGTGGAGCTGGTGAATGACGGCCCCGTCACGCTCTGGCTCGAGCGATGAGCGCGCTCGACGTCATCCTCGCGTCGAGCTCGCCGCGGCGCACCGAGCTGCTCACCATGATCGGCATTCCGCACGCGGTGATCCCGGCGGACATCGACGAGTCCGTGCGTCCCGGCGAGCCACCGATCGCGTACGCGGAGCGATTAGCGCGGGAGAAAGGGCGGGTCGTCGCAGCCAGCCATCCCGATGCGATCGTCATCTCCGCGGACACGACGGTCGTGATCGATGCCGAGATCCTCGGCAAGCCGTGCGACGCGCGCGATGCGGCACGGATGCTTCGCGTGCTCAGCGGGCGGACCCACACGGTCTTCACGGCGGTGGCCGCGTCGCGACACGGACGCATGGAGTCGGCCGTCGAATCGGTGGCGGTGACGTTCCGCGAGCTGTCCGATGCGGAGATCAACGCATACGTCGCGACCGGCGAGCCGATGGACAAGGCCGGGTCGTACGGCATTCAGGGGTACGGTGCGACGATCGTCGAGCGCATCGACGGCGATTACTTCGCGGTGATGGGGCTCGCGCTGATGCGGCTCGTGCAGCTCCTGCAGCGGCTGGGGATCGTCTACGACTTCACGACGCTGCATGTGGGATCAGACCGCACGTCGTGAGTCGCGGTACCGCTCTCGCCAGAGCTCGACCTTCTCCAACACGTCGCGCACATCGATGATGCGCATGCGATCGGGCCGCCGATCGGTGGCCAGCGTGTCCCGTGTCCACATGTCGCCGTAGGCGTTGACGACGAGATCGTCGTAGCGCCGATACGGTCCCGTCCGGAGCGGATTGCTGTAGCCGATGAGGCTGATGACCGGGCGCTCCAGCGCGACAGCCATGTGCAGCGGTCCAGTGTCGAGCGAGATGACGAGCGCCGAGGCATCGAGGATGCCGACGACGCGACGGAGCCCGCTGTCGAGCGCGGACACCGGTGCATGGCGGGCGCGCCCGCGGATGACGCGCTCCGTCTCGACCTCGCGCGGTGAGCGGCCGCCCACCAGCACCGGCTGCAGTCCATAGTCCGACCAGAGCGCATCGGCCACCGCGGCCCAGCGCTCGGCAACCCAGTCCTTCGCCGGCCGGCTGCTGCCGATCACGAGCGCGGCGATGGGTCGATCGAATCGACTCGTGAACTCGCGCTGCCACGCGCGCTCATCGGGCCACGGGCCGAGTCCCCACTCGATGGGCTCCTTGGGAACGCCCATCGCCGTGAGGAACTCGAGGTACTCGTCCTGGATGTGCTGCCGGCGGCGTGGCGCGAGATGGCGGTTCGTGAGCAGCCAGGTGAGATCGCGCGCCCGCGCGCGGTCGTAGCCGAGCTTGATCGGCGCGCGCGCGAACGAAGTGATGAGCCCCGCCTTGAAGTAGTCCTGCAGTGCGAGCACGACGTCGAACCGCGTGGCGCGGAGCGTCTCGCGCACCTCGGCGAACGCGCGCCACCCGCGCTTGCGATCGAAGAGGATGATGTCGTCCACGGCGGGGTGCCCGCGCACGAGCGACGCCGGTCCGGGCTGCAGCACCCAGCTCACGTGCGCCTCCGGGTTCGCCCGCTTGATGGCGTTGATCACCGGGAGCACGTGCACGGCGTCGCCGACCGCGCTCGGCATCACGATGCAGACGCGGTCGAGCGGTGTCGCGAGCGGTCGGGAGACGGTGGACAGGG
>DASSNR010000256.1:0-2330 GCA_035687925.1 Gemmatimonadaceae bacterium
CGGGACTGCGACCCGAGAGCTTATCCGATCTGTCGCATATCGGCATCGATACTCGGGTGCTGCTCTTTGCACTCGCGCTGGTCGTGGGCGTGGCGATCGTGAGCGGCGTGCTCCCGGCGCTGCGCGCGACGGATGTCTCACTCGGCGCAGCGCTGAAGTCTGGCGCGCCGGGGAGCGGCGGCGCCGCTGGGAGCGGACGCGTGCGGAGCACGCTCGTGGCGGGTGAGATGATGCTCTCCGTCGTGCTCCTCGTGGGCGCAGGACTTCTCGTGCGCAGTCTCGTCGAGCGCCAACGTGCGGACCTCGGCTTCCATGCGGATGGGCTACTCACCATGCGCACCATGCTCCCCAAGTCGCGATACGCGAGCTCGGCGAGTCGCGCGGCGTTCAGGACGGAGCTGCTGGAGCGTGCACGTGCGCTGCCCGGCGTGACGGATGCCACCATCGCGATGGATGCTCCGCCACAGTACGGCTTCACCGGGTTCGCGGACCTGGAGGTCGAGGGACGCGGACCCCTGAGTGCCGCTGCGCCACGTCTCGTCGCGTTCAACATGGTCAGCCCGAGCTTCTTCCATGTGCTCGGTATCTCCGTGATCAGCGGACGGTCGTTCAGCGACGCCGAGAATCGCACGGGTGCGGGAGTGGTGGTGATCAGCAAGGGGATGGCGGACCGTCTGTTCCGGGGAGAAAACGCGATCGGCCAACGCGTGCGCCACAAGCCGAGGGGTTCGGAGCATGGGAAGTGGTCGACGGTGATCGGCGTGGTCAACGATGTGGCGGCGATGGGGCTCACTGGTGACACGCGCCACCTGCAGTGGTACGAGCCGTTCGGAAATGGGGTGGAGCTGGCGGGTGGTTTCACACCCGATCCGGGACGCCTCATCGTGCGAACGACGGGTGATGCGTCCGCACTCGCGCCGATGCTGCGAGGCCTTGTGCACTCCATCGACACCGAGATCCCCGCACCGGACATCTCCACCGTCGAATCACACTTCGCGGAACAGCTCGCCGCTCCGCGCTTCAACACGATCCTCCTCGGCCTCTTCGCCGCGCTCGCGCTTGTGCTTGCGGCCGTCGGTCTCTTCGGTGTGCTGAGCTACGCCGTCGCGCAGCGCACGCGCGAGATCGGTATCCGCGTCGCGCTCGGCGCACAGACACGCGATGTCCGTGCGCTCGTCGTGCGACAGGGGATGCTCCCGGCGATCATCGGCCTCACGCTCGGCGCCATCGCCGCGTTCTTCGCGACGCGCGTGCTCGCGAGCTTGTTGTACAGCGTCGCGCCGAGGGACACGACGGCGTTCGTGGGCGCGGGCGTCGTGCTCGTCGCGACGGCGTTCGCGGCGTGCTACGTGCCGGCACGGAGGGCGACGAAGGTCGATCCGATGACGGCGCTCAGGAGCGAGTGAGCGCCATGCGTGGCGATGGCGAGGCGATCGACGTCGACATTGCGACGAGCGCGCGGCGTCACACGAATGGCAGCGCTTTGATACACGTCTGACTGCAGGGGGGTACGATAGCATGGACACCGTCATCACCGACATCCGGCTCGCCGTGCGCTCGCTGCGCAGAAGCCCGGGCTTCACACTCATTGCCCTGCTCTGTCTCGCGCTCGGCCTCGGCGCCAACATCGCGATCTTCACCGTCATCGACGGGGTGCTGCTCCGGCCCCTTCCCTACCGCGCGCCCGATCGCCTCGTCCGCATCTTCGACGTCAACGCGAAGAGCGCGATCTTCACCGGCACCTTCTCACCGCAGGACTTCGACGACCTCGTACAGGGGAGCCACGACGCCTACGCGAGCGTGGCCGCCTATCTCTTCACGCCCGGCATGACGGGGATGAACCTCACCGGCGCCGGCGAGCCCGAGCGGATCGGCGACGCACTCGTCTCGGCGGACTTCTTCCGCACGATGGGCGTGAACGCCGAATTGGGACGCACGCTACGTCCCGAGGAGAACGTTCCGGGCGCAGACCGCGAGGTCGTGTTGAGCGACGCGTTCTGGCACCGCCGCTTCGACGGCGATCCGAAAGTCGTTGGGCGCACGATCACGCTGAGCGGCAGGCCGTTCACGATCGTAGGTGTCATGCCGTCGTCATTCCGATTCCCCGCGGGTGACCCGGACGTCTGGGCGCCGATCTCGCTCATCACGGATGACGACATCCCCCATGAACGCGGCCTGCGGTGGATGGAGGTCGTGGCGCGGCTCCAACCGGGCGTATCGGTCGAGACTGCACAAGCGCAGACGAGCGCCCTCCTCGCGCGGCTCGCCGCCACGTACCCGAAGAGCAACGAGGGGTGGAGCTCGTCGCACGTGCTCACGCTCCACGACGC
>DASSNR010000272.1:0-8654 GCA_035687925.1 Gemmatimonadaceae bacterium
CCGCCGCGCGCATCGACACGCTGGCCGAGCAGCGCGCGGGCGACAGTATCACGGTCCAGCGGACCGCCCAGGGACGATTGGTGATGGTGGGGCGGCGCAGCGTCTTCACCATCAGCCCCGCGGACCTCGACACCCTGCGCGGCGAGACGCTCGACCAGGCGTCGGCGAACGCGGTCGCGCAGCTGCGCGACGCATTGCAATCGGAGCGCGAGTCGCGGAGCTTCGTTCATCTGCTCACCGGGCTCGGGCTCGCGGTGCTGGCGACGCTGATCTTTGCCTTCGCCGTCCGCTTGCTGCGCCGCATGCGCGCGTTCATCCTCGCGGCACTCCCCGAGGTTGCCGGCCCGCGCCTGCCGCGGCTCGCCATCGGGACGTTCACGCTCCTCACCGCGGATCAGCTCCTCGCCTTCTTCCGGCGGCTCGTGCGCCTCGTCACCTGGGGCGCCGAGCTGGTGGCGGCGTACATCTGGCTCGCCTACGTGCTCACGCGCTTCCCCTACAGCCGCCCGTGGGGCGAGGCGCTCGGCACGTATCTCGTCTCCACGGTGAAGGAGTTCGCGCTCACGGCGCTCGGCGCGGTGCCCGGACTGTTCATGGTCGCGCTGATCTTCATCGTCACGCGATGGATCTCGCGGCTGGTAAGTGCGCTGTTCGACGCGGTGAGCGCGGGGACAGTGCAGCTGACGTGGGTGGACCCGGAAACGGCAATGCCGACGAAGCGCATCGCCATCGCGCTGCTCTGGCTCTTCGCGATCGTCGCCGCGTACCCGTATGTGCCGGGGAGCGGGACGAAGGTGTTCCAGGGGATCAGCGTCTTCCTCGGGCTCATGATCTCGATCGGATCGTCGGGACTCGTGAATCAGACGATGAGCGGGCTCGTGCTCATCTACTCGCGTGCGCTCCGCCCGGGCGACTACGTGCGCGTCGGCCAGATCGAGGGGACGGTCACCGCGCTCGGCATGCTGTCGACGAAGATCCGCACGATCCGCCTGGAGGAGATCACGATGCCCAATGCGGTCGTCGTGAGCTCCGACATCAAGAACTTCTCGCGGCTCGCGGGCGAGCACGGGGTAATCGTGCACACGAGCGTGACGATCGGTTACAACACGCCGTGGCGACAGGTGCAGGCGATGCTGCTGATGGCCGCTGCGCGGACGGATGGGCTGCGCACCGAGCCCGCGCCCTTCGTGCTGCAGACCGCACTCTCCGACTTCTACATCGAGTATCAGCTCAACGTCTATCTCACCGACCCCGAGCAGCGCATCCCCGTGCTCTCACGCCTGCACGCGCACATCGTCGACTGCTTCAACGAGCACGGCGTGCAGATCATGTCGCCGCATTATGAGGACGATCCGGAGACGCCCGCCGTGGTCCCGCCCGAGCAGTGGTATGCGGCGCCGGCGCGGAGGGAGAACAGAAGTGGGTCAGTGGGTCAGTGGGTCAGTGGGTCAGAAACGGCAGCACCGGTTGTCGTTCCGAGGGAGCGCAGCGATCAAGGAATCTCGTTCGAGCAGCGGGATTCCTTGCTGCGCTCGGAATGACAACCGTCCGAGCTTTGTCTGACCCACTGACCTACTGACCCACTGACTCACTTTCTCTTCTCCTTCCCCTCCGTCTCGACATCCGCCCTCTCCTTCCGCACGTCCGCCTCGACCTTCTGCTCGCCCTGGACGGCGTGTTTCTGGACGACGACCTCTTCTTTCGGCACGACGCGCTTCTCCACGACCGCTTCCTCTTCCATGACCGGGATGCGGATTTCGTTCTCGCTGATCTCGGCCTGTGCGGATGCCCCCGGCGGCGCGGGGCGGCGCTCGACGGTGACCTCCTCGTGCATCACGGGGACTTCACGCTCCACGCGCTCCGTCTCGACGCGCTTGCGCACGTCGACCTCTCCCGCGCGGACCTTGCGCTTGCCGACGTTCAGCTCTTCCTCGGAGCGCGTGATGTACTGCTCGTTCGCGCGCCCCTGGCGGCGATTGCCGAAAAAGCGGTTCTCGTCGAAGTGCTCGTGACCGTAGAAATTCTCGCCGGTGGACGAACCAGCGACGCGTGCCCCAGCGGTCGCTGCCGGTCCACTCGCCGCAGCGGCGGCGGCGTTCGGCGGCGTGGTGGCCGTGCGTCCGGGCGCGCCGCCGACGGGCACCGTACCGGCGCGTGTCGCGCCAGCGCCGCCCGTGGCCTGCGCGGGCATCGGCGGGTAGCAGCCGCGCAGTGACGACTCGAAGTCGCGTGTGATCGCACCGTGCTGGAAGCCGGGGATGCTCTTGACATCGGACGCGTTCACGTTGGTCAGATCGATCTCGTCGTCGTCCTCGTTCATCGTCGCGCACCCGACCGGGACGAGGATGTGGCGGTCATCCTCCGTCCCCAACACATCGTTGTCGACGTCGATGTCGAGATAGCGGACTTTCATCGCCGCGACGTCGACGATGAGATCGTGCACTTCGCCGATCTTCTTGTCGTCGGCGGATGCGACATCCCAGCCGCGCACATCGGGATCGCCCTCGGCGACCTTGAAGTCTGGCAGATCATCGAGCGGCACCAGCCGGCCGGGGATTTCGCCTCCGGCGGCGTTCCGCGCCGCCGCACCGGCGCGCGCTTCGGCGCGCCTCGTTTCATCTCGCATTCGTGCCTCCTTCGCAACCGTGATGCTATGTCCACAACCGTGGTCGTCCCACGTGCAGAGGCGACTGACCTGGCGGCATGGGGGAGGATGGGGCTTGGGCGTGAACGCCCCGTGGGTCGCGCCGCAAGCATCGATCCACCCATACCGCCGTGCGGCGGTTTTTGCGGATAGGGGGGAGGCTCGCCATCCTTGTGGGTGGCGCAGCCCAACCGGCGCTCCGTGCACTCCCAGGACGCGGGCGTCGAGTCACATTGAACGGAGCACAGGCATGACCAGAGCGCGACGGATCGGTCTGATCGCGGCCGCGATCATCGTGGCCTTCCTCGTCGGCTTCTTCTGGCAGTTCGTGCGGGCGGAGCAGCTATCACGCACGCTCGACGCCACGCAGCGGCAGCTCGCCGTCACCCAGGCCGAGGCGACGCTCGGCGCGGCCGTCATCGAGGCGCAGCGCGGGAGCTATGAGACGAGCCGCGAGCTCGCGAGCACCTTCTTCACGGGACTGCAGCGGCACGTGGCGCAGGATGGGCAGAACACACCATCCGCCTACACGACCATCCTCAGCAAGCGCGACTCGGTGATCACGCTCCTCTCCCGCGCCGACGCACAGGCGGCGACGCTGTTGAGTCGGATGTTCGTGGAGTACAGAACGGCGGTGAGTCAGTGAGTCAGTGGGTGAGTGAGTCAGAAACACCCCGCAAGGCTGTCATCCCGAGTGGCAGCTGTCATCCCGAGCGCAGCGAGGGATCTCGCTGGCCCGTGTCATCCCGAGCGGAGCGAGGGATCTCGCCAGCTTGTCATCCCGAGCGGAGCGAGGGATCTCTCGCTGGCCGAACGAGATTCCTCGCTGCGCTCGGAATGACAGCCTTCGCGCTCGGAATGACCGCCTGTCGAGCTTTGCCTGACTCACTGACCCACTGACCTACTGACTCACTGCTTCTCTCAACCCTTGTGCCTGAACGTGATCCGGCCGCGGCTCAGGTCGTACGGAGAGACTTCGACGGTGACACGGTCACCCGCGAGCACGCGGATGCGGAAGCGCCGCATCTTGCCGGCGAGGGTCGCCAGCACGTCGTGCCCATTCGCCAGGAGCACGCGGAAGGTGGCGTTGGGAAGTACTTCGGTGACCGTGCCTTCGAGCTCGATTGCCTCTTGTTTCGCCATGCGTCTCCTGAAAATCCCGGATAACAGAAAAGGGATCCGGTCGCGAGCCAGGTCCCTTCGCGCTCTTCGATGGTGGTCCGGTGCACCATCGCGATTCGAGCAGCCGACGAGCACATATAGCTATGCGCGGCGCAGGTGTCAATGTATCACACGCTCGCGCACGGTGCACGTCGCGCTGTCGGCGGCTCCTCACCGAGGGTTATGTTCCATGCGCATACACTGACGCCGACATCCTGCGACTGAGGAGTTGGACGCAATGGACATCACGGCAGACTGCCCCATCGCGGCGACGTTGGCGTCGCGTCTGCGGGCTGCGAAGACCGAGCTCACGGCGCGGTGGCTCGAGCGCATCAGCGAACGCGTCTCACTCGGAGCCGGGAAGCTCTTCCCCTCGGACGAGCTGCTCGATCACGTCCCCCTGCTCATGCTCGGCATCGCGGACTACCTGGAGGACCCGAGTCAATCGGTGTCCGGCGATTCCGCGGTGCTCGCCAAGGCGATGGAGCTCGGTGCGCTCCGCTACGCGCAGGGGTTCGATGAGTACGAGATCCTGAAGGAGTTCGAGATCTTCGGCGGGATCGTCTACTCGTTCCTGGTGCGCACGGTGGACGAGCTCACCGAGCCGTGCACGAACGCGGAGCTCATGATCTGCGCCCACCGGCTCTACCGCGCGGTCGCGCTCATTCAGGAGGCGACGGCGACGCAGTATCTGCGCCTCATGAAGGAGCGCCTCACGGAGCGTGAGGAGCGACTGCGGGCCTTCAATCGCGCGCTCACGCACGAGATGCGCAATCGCATCGGCGCGTGCATGGGCGCGGGGCAGCTGCTCGAGCTCCCCGGTCTCTCCGAGAGCAAGCGCCAGCAGCTGGCCGGGATCATCGTGCGCAATGCGGACAGCATGCGCATCGTGATGGACAACCTGCTCGAGCTCACGCGTCTCGACGGCGACTCGCGCCACCAGCGCCACGTGCGGCTGCCGCAGGCGGCGGCCGAGGCGGCGCGTCAGCTCCGCGAGATGGCGCGCGGGCTCGGTGTCGAGGTCCGCGTCGCGGACACGCTCCCCGACGTCGAGGTGAACGCGGCGGTCGTCGAGCTCGCGCTGGTGAATCTCCTCTCGAACGGGATCAAGTACGCGGACATGGCGAAGCCCGTGCGATGGATCGAGGTGCGCGGCCGGGTCGTCGATGATGACGCGACGCATCTGCGTCACGTCGTCGTCGAGGTCCACGACAACGGCGTCGGCGTCCCGGAGGACGAGCGCGAGCATCTCTTCGAACGCTTCTTCCGTGCGCACGGGAGCGTGGAAACGGGCGTCGAGGGAACGGGACTCGGCCTCAGCATCGTGCGCGAGGCGGTGCGCACACTCGGTGGCCGTGCATGGGCCGAATTCCCGGACGGCGGCTCCCTCTTCGCGTTCGCGATTCCGTGCCGCCGGGCGCCGGAGGGGATGAAGACGGGGGAGGTGGAGGAGAGGACACGATTGTGAGCTGTGAGCTGTGAGCTGTGGATTGTGAGTGGGGTGATGAGCCAGAGGCGTGCTCGATCTCCGTGCCCAGAACCAGTCTCACAACCCAAAGCTCACAGCTCACAGCTCAAAGCCCGCCCCCTGCGACACCACCGCTCCGCGATCGCCACGGCCGCCTCGTCTCCCTCCTTCGTCACGCTCCACTCGGCGTGCTCGAGCAGGAGACTCGCCATGTACGTGTGGGCGAGGGCGTAGGCGAACGCGCGGGCGCCGGCCTGCTCAGCGTCGCTGCTGCGAGTCGATGCAGCACGGCGGTAGGCGGCGAGCCGTTGGGCGCTCGAGCGCACCCGATCAACGAGCGCGGAGAGCGATGGGGCGCGTACCGCGTCGAGTCGAGTCTCGAGAGCGGCGAGGAACGGCGCGAAGGCGTCGTCCTTCTCGATGGCGCGAAGGACGTCGAGGCTCAGGACGTTCGTCGTCCCCTCCCAGATCGACAACACCTGCGCGTCGCGCAGCAGGCGCGGAAGACCGGTGTCCTCGATGTAGCCGGCGCCGCCGAACGCCTCGAGCGCTTCACTCGCAACGGCGACGGCTTGCTTGCCCGTGTACAGCTTCGCGATCGGCGTGAGCAGGCGGAGCAGCGCCAGCTCCGCGCCGGTCGCCGTCCCGCATTCGCTCTTGCCGAGCAGCTCGACGAGGTGGAACACGAGCAGCAGCGCCGCCGCGTGCTCCGCCTCGAGATCGGCGAGCGTCTCGCGGTGCAGCGGCTGATCGATCAGGCGCCGGCCGAAGGCGACGCGCTTGCGGGCGTAGTCGTCGGCGAGCGCGATCGCGCGTCGCATCCCGGCGACGGCGGCGCAGGCATTGTGAATGCGGGTGATGTTGAAGAGCGCGGCGATCTTGCGCACGCCGTCCCCCTCGCCGCCCACGAGCTCGGCCGGCGTGCCATCGAGCGTGAGCTCGGCGGTCGGCAGCGCGCGCGTCCCCAGCTTGTCCTTGAGCCGGTTGACGCGGATGTGCCGCAGCCGCCCGTCGGCATCGCGCAGCTCGACGAAGAACAGACTGAGCCCGCGGCTCCCTGCCGGCGCACCCTCGATGCGGGCGAGCGTCATCGCCATCTGCGCGGTGGTGGCCGACGTGAACCACTTGGTGCCGTACAGCCGGTACGTCCCGCCCTCGCACCGCGCGATCGTGGACGTCCCGCTCACGTCCGATCCGCCGGTCCGCTCCGTCATCCACTGCCCCGATGTCCAGAAGCGCGCGGGGTCGCGCGAGGTGAGCCGCGTGAGTGCACGTGCGCGCAGATTATCGCTCCCGTACAGCTCCAGTGCGCGCGCCGCGCCGTCGCTCATGGCGAGTGGGCAGTTGTACGTCGCGGACGACGGCCCGAAGAGATACATACGCACGAACTGATCGACGCGCGACAGCGCCCCGCGCGCGCGCTCGTAGCCGATTGCGACTAATCCTTCCGTCGCCGAGATGCGATCGAGCGCCCGCCACGCGTCGGAGGTCTCGATCGCATCGACGCGCCGACCCCAGGCGTCGAACGGCACGTGCCGCGGCAGCTGCGCCTCCGCCGCCTCAGCGAGCGCGAGGATGTCCGTCGCCACTCGCGCGCCCAGTCGCTCGAACTCCGGCTCGAGCTCGGCGAGTACATCCGCCGGCAGCGCCCGCCGCAGATACGCCCGGAGCAGCGCGTCATCCAGATACTGGTTGCCGAGCTCGGGACCGGATTGAAAAAAGTCGGTCATAGGGTGGTTAGTCGCCTTCACGGCGGTCGTCAGCTCTCAGTCGTCAGTCGTCAGCCAGCAGTCGTCGGTAAGCAGTCGTCAAGGCGGGCAGAAGCGGCCCGAGGCAGTCACCGACGACTGACGACCGACGACTGACGACCGCCTCCCTGCCCTTGCTCCGCGCACCGCTCTCCACCAGACTCAAAGCTAGACGCAGGCTGCTCGCCAGCCTGCGCGGACACGTTGGATCGGCCTCACTCTCACTGATGGAGTCGTTGCCATGAACAGAATCCTCTGTACCGTGCTCGCCGCCGCCGTCGCCCTCCCAGGTGTCGCGCTCGCGCAGTCCAACTCGTCGGACCCCGCGCAGAACCCGATCAGCGCGTCGCTCAAAAACACCCAGCAGCGCTACGAGCGCAATCTCGTGGGCTCCGCGGAAAGCATGCCGGCCGACAAGTACAGCTTCAAGCCCACGCCGCAGCAGATGAGCTTCGGTCAGCTCATGCTGCACGTGGCGGGCTCGAACGAGTTCATGTGCGCCACCATCTCCGGGCAGAAGGCCCCGCAGCGTGAGAAGCTCACCCCGACGTCCCCCAAGGACAAGCTGGTAGAGCGCCTCAAGCAGTCGTTCGACTACTGCACCTCCGCGCTCGCCAACGTCGATGACTCGAAGCTCGGCGAGAGCGTCCCCTTCTTCGGCGGCCGCACGATCACGCGCGGCGGCGCGATGATGGGGCTCGCGGAGGACTGGGCCGATCACTACGGTGCGGCCGCGATCTACCTGCGTCTCAACGGCATTCTCCCGCCGAGCGCGCGGGGGCGGAACGCGGAAGGGATGTAGGCGAGCGGCGATCGCGAGCGATGGGGGCGGGTTCGTTCGATCGGTTCGATCACACGCGCCTGACCCCGTCGACCTCCTGCGATCTACGGCGTCCCCGCAAGTCCCGTCACGATGAGTAGTGCCCACTGCGGGCCGAGGTAACCCCTCGGCCCGTCGTCGTACCACTCCTCGGGTGAATGCGCGCCGTGCCCTTCGCCACCGCCGTCGATCGTGATGGCCGGGACGCCGAGGCTGATCGGGATGTTCGAGTCGGTGCTCGACGCAGCGGTGCGCGGCGCGACGCCGAGCATCTGTCCCGCGCTGACGGCCACGCGAACGATGTGCGCCGTGTCGGACTGCGCGCCGGTGGGCCGAATGCCGATCGTGTCGATGCGGAGATCCAGCGGCGCCTTCGAGTCCGACCAGCGCGCACGCTCTTCCGTCAGCGCATCCTGCACCGCTCGGTGAAACGCGGCGTCGAGTGAGTCGAGCGACGCGGCCGACTCGGAGCGGAGATCGACATCCATGCTCCCGTCGTGTGCGATCGAATTCACAGAGGTCCCGCCGCGCACCACGCCGACGCTGAACGTCGTCTTCGGCTGCCGCGGCACCTGGATCTCGGCGATCTTCGCGATCGCGCGGCCGAGTGCATGCAGCGGGTTCGGCATTCCGAAGCTGCCATAGCTGTGGCCGCCCGGTCCGAAGTACGTGACACGGTAGCGGTGGCTTCCCACGGCGCGGCTCGTGATCCCGAAGCCGGTCCCGTCGACGGAGATGAAGTCGTCGATCTTTCCGCGCAGTTCGCGCTCGAACAGATAGCGCACGCCGCGCAGATTCCCTGCTCCCTCTTCG
>DASSNR010000287.1:0-11311 GCA_035687925.1 Gemmatimonadaceae bacterium
GCGCCGTCGAAGAGCGCTCACCCGGCGATACGGTGCTCGAGATGACGACGCATGCGCCCGTCGCTCCACCGCGCATAGCTCCCCAGCACGCGCAGCGACTGCGTCGCGCACCGGATCGACTCGATCGCCGCCGCGGCGTCCGCGTCGCCTGCACTGTGCTCCATCTCGACGAAGAAGCGGTAGCTCCACGGCTCCCCCGTCGGGCGCGACTCGAGCTTGCTGAGATTGATCCCGTGCTCGGCCAGCGGCTGCAACACGCGGAGCAACGCGCCGGGAACGTTGCCCGTGGTGAGGAGAAGCGCCGTGCGCGCCGGTGTACCGGCCTCGAGCGTCGACGGCGCGCGCGCGATGGCGAGAAAGCGCGTCTGGTTGTCGGCACGATCCTCGATGTCCGCCGCGAGGATGTCGAGCCCGTACCGCTCGGCGGCCGCTCGCGCGGCGATCGCGGCGGTGGTCGCATCCCCGCGTTTCGCCACGTCGCGCGCCGCACCCGCGGTGTCGTACGCGGCTCGCGCCTCGAGGTGCGGATGCTGCTCGAAGAAGCGCGCACACTGCGCGAGCGCAACTGGATGGCTGTACACGCACGAGAGCCCATCGAGCGCGGCCCCGGGCGGCGCGAGCAGACAATGGTGGATGGGGACGATCGTCTCGCCCACCACGTGCACGCGCTCGCACGCCGCGAGCGCATCGTAGCTCCCGATCACACTCCCCGCGAGCGTATTCTCGATCGGGAGCAGCCCGTACTCCGTTCCGCCTGACTCCACCGCGCGCACCACGTCCATGAACTCGCGCCGTGGCACCGGCTCGGCACGCGCATCCCAGAGCTGGCGGACGCCCTCTTCGCTGAAGGCGCCGAGCTCGCCCTGGAAGGAGACGCGAGGAACGGATCTTGGATTCTTCATCGTGTTGGTCAGTGAGTCAGTGAGTCAGTGAGTCAGTGGGTCAGCAGGTCAGTGAGTCAGGAACGACCTGAGCGACTGTCATCCCGAGCGACGATTGTCATCCCGAGCGACGCTTGTCATCCCGAGCGCAGCGAGGGATCTCAGGCTGGCCGCGCGAGATTCCTCGCTCCGCTCGGAATGACGACATCAGGCTCCTCTGACTCACTGACCCACTGACCCACTGACTCACTGTTTCTCACCGTCCTCCCTGCTGCCTCCGCGAACGCGCCGAGCCGTCGCATGAGCGTGCCGAAGGCATCGAGCGTGAGCGACTGATCGCCGTCGGACTTCGCGTCCGCGGGACAGGGATGCACTTCGATTATCAGGCCGTCGGCGCCGGCAGCGATCGCGGCGAAGGCGAGCGGGGCGACGAGCGCGGCGCGGCCACCAGCGTGGCTCGGGTCCACGATCACAGGGAGGTGCGTCTCTTCCTTGAGGACGGGAATGGCGGCGACGTCGAGCGTATTGCGCGTGGAGGTCTCGAAGGTGCGAATGCCGCGCTCACACAGGATGACGTTGTGATTCCCTTCGGCCATCACGTACTCCGCGGCCATGAGCAGCTCACGAATCGTCGCCGAGTAGCCGCGCTTGAGGAGGACCGGCGTCCGCGTGCGTCCCACCTCGGAGAGGAGCGGGAAGTTCTGCATGTTGCGCGTGCCGATCTGCAGGACGTCGGCGTACTGTGCGACGCGCTCCACCTGCCGCGTGTCCATCACCTCGGTGACGATCGGGAGCCCCGTCTCCTCGCGCACCTCGGCGAGCAGCTCGAGTCCCTCCTCGCCCATGCCCTGGAACGCGTAGGGCGACGTGCGCGGCTTGTACGCGCCGCCGCGGAGCATCGACGCGCCGTTCGCGCGCACGGAGCGCGCGGTCTCGTGCAGCATGTCGCGCCCTTCCACCGAGCACGGTCCCGCGATGATCGCGAGCTCGCGGCCACCCACCGTCACGTGCTCGCCCGTGCGAACGATGGTGGTCTGTCCGCGCTGAGCGCCGAACTCGCGCGAGGCGAGCTTGTAGGGGCGCATGACGGGCGTCACCGACTCGACCCCGGGGAGCGCGAGCAGCGGAATTTCGGCCAGTGCGCTCTCGTCGCCCACGCACCCGATGACCGTGCGATGCTCGCCGCGCGAGACGTGCGTGCCGAGCCCGAGCTCGGCCACGCGTTCACGAATATGCGTCAACTCCTCCTCCGTAATGCCTGGACGTGTGATGATGATCATCGGTGGCTCCTGAACGGCGCGCGCGGCCGTGGGTCTCGAGTGTGGACAAACAAAAAGGCTCCCGAGAACCCTCGGGAGCCGCGAACGGTTACGTCGATCTGCCGACTACTGGCGTCTACGCACACGAAAGCGACTCCCGAGGACGGTATCCCCAGAAGCCGCTAAAGTAGAAATAGAAGCTGGTGCCGGTGCGCGTGACCATGCCGCAATATGCGGAGCAGGCGAGGTGCGCGCAAGAGGCGGGACGGGCGAGAGGCCGCAGTGTGTCATTCCGAGCGTCAGCGAGGAATCTCGGACCGGCGAACAGCAGTTCAGTACAGAGGCACGGAGGACACAGAGAACAGCTTCTTAGGAAGACTTCTCAGCCGTTCTCTGTGTCTCTGTGTCTCTGTGGTTTCTGTTTACGCGCCGGCCCGAGATCCCTCGCTGCGCTCGGGATGACAATCGGCGCTCGGGATGACAATCGGCGCTCGGGATGACAACGCGCTCAGTTCGTCATCTGGAACACGAAGTTGTTGCAATAGGTGCCGGCGGTCCAGAACCGGTCACCGGTCTGCCTCTGATGAATGGATGGGTCAAAGTCCGAGAGGGGGCGTAACGCGCGGCCGCAGACGAACTCACCGCTGTAGCCCAGGGAACCGAGGTAGTGGAAGGCGTCCCACACGGAGCCGGACATCAGATGCCGGTTCTCGCACTCGAACACGAGCAGTGGCGCATGCTCGGTAAGAATACGCCGGGCGCCCTCGAACACTCCCATCTCGGCGCCCTCGACGTCGATCTTGAGGGCTGCGATGCGGTGATCGGGCGCGAAATAATCATCGAGCGCAACGACGGGGACGGAGACCGATCGGCCATGCTGCTGATCGGTGATGTGTCGGCTGAGTGATGCGCCGGGTGAATCGCCGCGCTCCGTCGGAATGTAGAGTGTCGTGCTCCCGGTGCGCGCATGCACGGCCTTCGCTTCGACGGTGACGTTCCTGAGCGCCAGGGCATCGCAGGCGTGCGCCAGGTAGTGCGCGAGCTGCTCCTGCGGCTCGAACACGATCACCCGCCCAGAGCGAGCCCAGTGCGAGAGCCAGTAGGTGTAGGCGCCCTTGTTCGCACCGATGTCGCACACCGTGTCGCCGCGGTGGATGTGGCGCCTGAGCGTGGCCAGCTCGGCCACCTGATCGCGGTAGCGTGCGCGGTATGCACGCCAGAGGAATCGAGCCTTCACTGCTCGATGAGTCCTTGTGCGGCGTCCCGAATCGTGTCGAACGCACCGCGCGATTCGCCGCCGTGGGTCTCGTTGTTCGTGTTGAAGGCGGCGATCACTGCAGCGCTCGTCGCGGGATTGAAGTACATGAACGACAGAAAACCCGCCTGGCTGCCCGTGTGGCCAATGATCGTGGCTCCGCCGCGATGTGTGATGAAGAACGAGAGTCCCACCGAATCGCCGGGTGCGTAGCCGCCGGTGCTCGTCGAGTACAGCGGCTTCCACATCTCCTCGAGGCTCGAGCGCTTCAGCACGGTGTCGTACAACCGCTGCGTGCTCGCGTCTCCGTGCGTCGCGTTGGTGAGGAACGCCAGATAGGTCGCGAGGTCGGAGACCGGCGCATTCCACCCACCGTTCGGCGTCGTGATCCCGGGGTCGAAATCGCGACCGTTCTCGTGCACGACGAGCTTGCCGGTGGAATCGCGCGTCACCGTGTAGTTGTTCGAGCGATCGGCAGCGAGAAAATACGGCGTGCTCCGGAAGTAGCTGTGCGTGAGCCCGAGCGGCATGAAGATGTTCTTGTGGATATACGCTTCCCACGGATCGCCGGTGAGCTGCTCGATGATGCGCGCGAGGTAGATGAAGCCAGGGTTCGAGTAGCTGTACTGCGAGCCGGGTTTGAAGAGCAGCTGCTCGTACGGCATCATCGCCACGAGCTGATTCCATGTGGTGGGCTCGAACGGCTCCCATGGCCGCCCCTTCGACCAGAGCCACGTCGCATCCTGGAATCCGGCCGAGTGCGAGAGCAGCATCCGGATGGTGATGCTGTCCATCGAGCCGTAGGGATCGTGCACCTGGCGTAGCTCGGGGATGTAGCGCGTCACGCGATCGTCGAGCGAGAGCTTGCCGCGGTCGCGCAGCTGCATGACGGCGATCGCAGTGAGCGTCTTGGTGATCGACGCCCAGTGGTAGATGGTCCGGTCGTTCACCGGTTGGTGGAGCGTGCGATCGGCCATTCCATATTCATGCTGCGCGAGCACTCGTCCATCGCGCATGATGATCACGCTCGCGCCCACGATGCTGTCGCTCTTCACGTTCGTGTCGAAGAGCTTCGTGAACGCATCCCACCCCGCGGGCGGTGTGGCGAGCGGCGCGCCGCGCTGTGCGGCGAGCGGTGCGGCAGCGAACATCACCGCGAACACCACACCGAGCAGTGAACCGTTCATGCGCGCTCCAGGCCGAGCTGTGCGGCCGATGCGTACAGCGCGGGGACGCCGCCCGTATGGAGGAAGATCACGGTTTCATCGGGCGCGATCTCGCCGCGGCGAATGTGGTCGAGCAGTCCGGACATCGCTTTCCCCGTGTAGACGGGATCGAGAAAGATCGCTTCGGTGCGCGCGAGCAGATGCACGGCGTCGATGCCAGCGCGCGTGGGGATCGCGTACCCGTCGCCGTAGTACTCCTGATGCGTGATGACGTCAGCCTCGGCGATGCGCACGTCGCTCCCCACGAGCTCGGCTGCTGCGTTCGCGAGATTGACGGCGCGCGTCGTCTTCTCGGGATCGCCGGGGCTCACCGCGATCCCGTGCGGCGTCCAGCGCGCGCCGTGCATCTTCGCGCCGAGCACGAGCCCGGCCTGCGTGCCGCGTGAGCCGGCCGCGTAGTACAGGCGGGTCGATGTCGCGTTCATCTCGCTGAGCTGCACGCCGAGCTCGCCGACTGCATCCGCGTAGCCGAGTGTGCCGAGCGGCGTGGATGCGCCGAGTCCGATGAAGTACGGAGTGAACCCGTGCGTGGAGAGATACTCCATCACCGCCGCGATGCACGCCGTCTCGTGCGGATTCTCGGACGCGCCCTCGGGAGCCGGCGGCACGATGTGCACGTCCGCGCCCATGAGCTTGTCGAGCAGCAGATTCCCCGCGATCGGCGGATGCGCATCGCTCGAGCTGAGCACGAGCACGCACTCGAGCCCCGCGAGCCGCGCGGCGGACACCGTCATGCGCGCGTGGTTCGATTGCGTCGCGCCGACCGTGATGAGGTGCGTCGCGCCCTTCGCGAGCGCGTCGGCCACCACGTACTCGAGCTTGCGTGCCTTGTTCCCGCTCGGTGCGGGACCGGCGAGATCGTCGCGCTTGATGAGAATGCGCGGCGCACGCGTGGAGCCGCCGAGCGCTTCGCGCAGTCGCGGCAGCTCGTGGAGCGGTGTGGGACCGTGGAGAAGCGTGAACTTGGATGGCGCGGTCCTGGACATCGTACTAGCGGACATCAACGGCTCCCATGTGGCTGGAGTGCTCGACCCGTACGGGTGCCGAGGTGCCGTCCCTCGCGCACCGCGATCACGCCGTTCACGATCACGGCGTGAATACCGTCGGGATACTGGAACGGATCCGTGTACGTCGCGCGATCCTGCACGGTGGCGGGATCGAAGACGACGACATCGGCAGCGAGATTGCGCGCGAGGCGGCCGCGATCGGTGAGCTTGACGCGCGAGGCGGCGGCGCCCGTCATCTTGTGGATCGCCTGCGGCAGCGTGAGGACGTGTTGCTCGCGCACGTAGTGGGCGAGCACGCGCGGGAAGGTGCCGAGCGAGCGCGGATGCGGATGGCCGGCGTGCGCCGGCCCGCTGGTGGCGACCGCACCACCGTCGCTGCACACTGCGGAGAGTGGATTCGCGAGGATCCGTGCCACGTCATCCTCGCTCATCCCGAAGCCGACCATCCCCACCCCGCCGCGACTGTGCACGAGGAGCTCGACCGTGACGTCGTACGGATCGCGCCCGAGCGACTTCGCGTAGCTGCCAAGCCGCTGCCCCTCGGCTGCGCGATCGGCGTCGGCGCGGACGGACGAGATGAGCACACTGTCCCAGCCACCGAGCAGATCGATCTTGTCGTGCACAGCGGCGCGCAGCTTGGGTGTTTGGGCTGCATCGCTCAGCCGCGCGATGAAGGCGTCCGTGCCACCGTCCTCGCTCCACGAGGGGAAGAGGTTGGAGAGGCCGGTCTGGTACGCGACGTACGGATAGCAGTCGAAGGTGACGTGTACTCCGTCGCGCCTGGCCTTATCGATGTGCGCGAAGGCCTGGTTCAGCTTATTCCAGTTGCGCCGTCCTTCCATCTTCAGATGCGAGATCTCGAGCGGGCAGCGCGCGCCGCGGGCGACGGTGATCGCCTCGTCGATCGCTTTCAGCACGCGGTCGTCCTCGTTGCGCATGTGCGTGGCGTACGGCAAGCCGCGGCGCGCGAGGGGGCGACAGAGTGCGATGAGCTCGCTGAGCGGTGCGAACTCGCCCGGCGTGTACTCGAGCCCCGACGACGCGCCGCACGCACCGGCCGCGAGCGCCTGCTCGACGAGCTCGACCATCTTGCGCAGCTCCTCCGGCGTCGCGGGCCGGTCGTCGTCGCCTACCACGACGTGTCGTACCGTGCCGAGGCCGACCATGCTCGCCACGTTGATCGCGCTCGGCAGCGCGTCGATCGCGCGGAAGACATCGGCCATCGACTTCCCTCGGCCGAGCGCCGGCGTATCGTCATCCGGGTCCGCGTTCGATCCCTTCACATCGGTCTCGCGGATGGGCGCGCGCGAGGAGCCGTCCTGCCCGACGATGGCGGTCGTCACACCCTGCCGGATGACGGACTCGACGCGCGGGTCCTCGAACATCGTGCCGTCGGCATGCGAGTGGATGTCGATGAAACCCGGCGACACCGCGAGGCCGTGGGCATCGATCACCTGGCGCGCGTCGTCACCGAGCTTCGCGCCGATGGCGGCGATGCGGCCGTCCGAGATGGCGACGTCGGCATCGATGCCGTTGCGCCCCGTGCCGTCGAAGACGTGGCCACGACGGATGATGAGGTCGTAGCGCTTGCGGCTCGGCAGATGAATGGCGGGGAGCGAGCCGAGTCCAGCGAGGGCGAGAACGGCCCCTGACTCGGTGAGAAACTGGCGGCGGGTAGTCATCGCTCGGCGGTGGAGGTTGGGGCGGCAGGAATAGGTGCGGCGGTGGGTGTGGCTACGGCAGTCAGTGATCGACTGCGCGTGCCGCCCATTATGCTGGAGGTGCTATCTGGACGCCAGTGAGCCACTCCACATCTACGGGATCGCGAGCCCGTAGCGCGCGTCGATCGCCTGCGCGGCCGAGTCGGCGAGGATCGTCTGTCCCGACGCACTCGGGTGCACGCCGTCGAGGCTGATGTTCGGCCCGAACGGCGTGTTCGAGAAGAACAGATCGTGAACGCTGAAGACGGGCTTCGGCAGATCGTACAATGCCCCAAGCGTGAAGTATGCGTAGCCGCCCTCGTTCGCCTTCGCCTGGATGTGCGCGTTCATCCGCGCCATGCGGGCGTCGATCACGTTCATGTCGTCCGGCGTGAGGACGAAGTCGTCCGTCCCCGGCACATCGGCGCACGTCGCGGTGGTCGGTACCCTGGACAAGAGCGTGAGCAGATAGCCGGGGATGAACAGATAGTTCGAGCTGCTGGCGCACGCTGGGCTCACCACGATCCCGAGCCGTAGCAGCTCCGCCCGCTCGTCGAACAGCTCGGTGGCGTGCCGGATGCTCGGGAAGTTCGCCGCGTCGGCGGGGAGCCCGACGAGCACCGCGCGCGCGCCCGTCGATCGCACGGCCGCAACGACCGAGTCGTAGTCGCGTTCCCAGTCCGCGTACGGCGTCATCGCCGAGACATCGCCGCGGCTCGCCGGCAGCACCTCGTTGGCCGCCAGCTCCACCGAGACGAACGTCGGCCGCTGCGCGAGCATCGCTGTCACCTGCGTCTCGCCCGGCGCCAGCACTCGGCTGTACAGCGTGCCGACGCGCGCACTGCGTACCGTCGCGGATTCCGGCGTGGCGAAGAGTGCGTCGTGCACGTTCGCGCCGGAGATGGCGACGCTGTTCGTCGGGAGTGTGATCCCATCCTGCAGCGGCTCGCACGTCGTCATGACGCTCTGCACGAGCTCGTTGCCGGCGTCCGCCTCGCCGAACGTCGCGACGAGCGCGATGTCGGCAGCCAGCGGCGCGACGAGCGGTGGATTGCACCCCGGGTCCTGCACGAGCGGCAGCGAGAACGCCACGCCCGGAATGCGCGCGGCGAGCTGCGCAGGCCACGCGGCGCGCTGCCCCGCGGCGGAGATCCCCGCCGACTGCACGCCCATGCTGTTACTCGTGCCGAGCGCCACGTAGCGCGTGAACACCGAGTCCGCGGCGAGCGGCGACGATGCATCGACGGTGGACGACGCAGAGGGGGGACGCGTGGGGTCGGAGCAGGCGGCGAGCGCCAGTGCTGCACCGGCGAGGGGGAGGATACGACACATCATGGACTGCTCCTGCACAACGAGTCGCGACGCACCAGCGCGACGGAACGGTCGCGACCCGGTCTCTGCTTCTCTTCGATGCACGATCGGGACCCGCCGATGCGCGGCCCAGCGCGAATCACGTGGGCGCGCCCCGCCCTTGCCCACCTTCCGATTCCCCATCTAGCTTCGCGCTTGCAGTGGGAGTCGCTGACGAGCACGTGCGCTCCCACGCGGCGCGGGGCACATCACCCGCGCGCCTGCAGGCTGACATATCGAATGCCGAGGACCGTATGCGTCACACGTGGCGTACCTCGATCGTGTTGTTCGAACTCACGCTCTGTGCCGCGGCGTCGACGGTGCGCGCCCAGCGCTCCGCACGCAACGCGGCGCACGCGGCACCTTCCCGCGACTGGCCGCAATTCGGATGGGACATCGCGCGCTCCAGCGCGTCGATGGCGCCGACGGGCATCGATGCGCGCAACGTCGCCACGCTCAAGCGCCAACAGGTGACGATCGACGGCACCGTCGATGCCTCGCTCATCTACCTGCACGCCGTGCAGGTGAAGGGCAGCGCGCACGACGTCTTCTTCGTCACCACGAGCTACGGGAAGACGATCGCCATCGACGCGAACGATGGCGCGATCCTCTGGGAGTTCACACCGCCCGACTACAGCTCGTGGGCGGGCTCGCGACAGATCACGAACTCGACACCCGCCGCCGATGCGAATCGTGAGTTCATCTACGCCGCGTCACCCGACGGCTACATCCAGAAGCTCGCCGTTTCGGATGGCCACGCCGTGTGGCGCACGGCGATCACGAAGCTCGCGAAGCGCGAGAAGATCGCCTCGCCACTCGGCTACTTCCGCGGCCGGGTGATCGCGACGACCGGCGGCTACATCGGCGACGCGCCGCCGTATCAGGGACACGTCGCGATCATCGATGCGGCGAGCGGTCGCCTGACGCACGTGTGGAACTCGCTGTGCAGCAATCGGCACGAGCTCATCGACCCGAAGGACTGCCCGGAGAGCGGCTCGGCGATCTGGGGACGCGCCGGCGCGGTGATCGATTCAACCTCCGGCGACATCTTCGTCGCGACGGGGAACGCCAAGTGGGATGGCACCACCTACTGGGGCGACGCGACGCTCCAGCTCGACTCGAGTGCCTCGCATCTCGTCGGCAACTACACGCCGACGAACACGCAGTACCTGAACGTCACCGACGGCGACATCGGCTCGACCTCGCCCGTGCTCCTCGGCGGCGGCTACGTGGCGCAGGGCGGGAAGGACGGGAAGATCCGGCTGCTCACGCTCAAGCTCCTGCACGGCTTCGAGCCACACAGCGGCGGCGAATGGCAGAGCGTGTCGACACCGTCGGGTGCCGATCTCTTCACCGCGCCGGCCGTGCTGCACACCGCGAACGCGACGTGGATGTTCGTCGCCGATGGACGCGGCACCGAAGCGTGGACGCTCCGCGATGGCCGGCTGCAATCGATGTGGCACAACGACACCGGCGGCACGAGTCCCGTGGTCGCCGGCGGCTTGCTCTACGTGTACGATCCGCACGGCGGGCTGCACGTCTATCAGCCGGAGACGGGCCGGCAGGTTGCGACGCTCGAGTGCGGGAGCGGCCACTGGAACAGCCCGATCGTCGTCGACGGAAAGATCGCGCTGCCGGAGGAGAGCGCGAACCGGCACGGCGAGAGCGGTGTGATCGACATCTGGCGAGTGCCGTAGGCAGGGCGAGCGTCGTTCACAACAGCTTCACCACGGAGACACAGAGGACACAGAGAAAGCGATAGAGAAAAGCTCTCTGCCGTTCTCCGTGTCTCTGTGTCTCTGTGGTAAAGCTGTCAGGTCGTTGCTCTACTGACCACGACGAGCGATTCGCTCCGCGACGGTGCGTCCCACATCGCTCGTCGAATGGCTCGGCGCGCCAGGCGGCGCGATGTCGGCCGTCACGCATCCTGCATCGAGGACCGCGTTCACGGCGTCGTCCACGGCACGCGCTTCCTCGTCGAGGCCGAGCGAGTAGCGCAGGAGCATCGCGACGCTCGAGATCGTGCCGAGCGGGTTGGCGATCCCCTTCCCCGCGATGTCGGGCGCCGAGCCGTGAATCGGCTCGTAGAGCCCCATGCGCGACGGCGATCTCGCCTGCACCACCTCGGCGATCTCGGCGTCCTCGCTGCTCGCGCCACCGAGCGACGCGGATGGAAGCAGCCCCATCGACCCCGCGAGCATCGATGCTTCGTCGGTGAGGATGTCACCGAACATGTTCTCGGTGACGATCACGTCGAAGTCGGCGGGCCGACGGATCAGATGCATCGCGCACGAGTCCACGAGCATGTGTTCCAACGCCACGTCCGCGAACTCCTCGGCCATCACGCGTGCGACCACCGAGCGCCAGAGCCGCGACGTCTCCAGCACGTTCGCCTTGTCCACCGACACGACTCTGCGCCGCCGCGCGCGTGCGATCTCGCCGGCCACGCGGGCCACGCGCTCGACCTCGCCGGTGGTGTAGCTGCATACGTCGAAGGCGCGCTCGCCGCCACCCGGCATCGCCTCGCGTCCCTTCTCGCCGAAGTAGATCCCGCCCGTCAGCTCGCGAACCACCATCACGTCCACGCCACGCAGCAAATCGGCGCGGAGCGGCGACGCGGCGGCCAGAAGCTC
>DASSNR010000311.1:0-7195 GCA_035687925.1 Gemmatimonadaceae bacterium
GCAGTACCAGGGACGCACTATCCAGGTGGCCGCGTTCCCGATCAGCATCGACGTCGACCGCTACGAGCGGCTCGCGCAATCGCCCGAGAGCGCGTCGCTGGCCGAGCGGCTCCGCTCGCGCTACGCGTTCGGCAATCGGCAGCTCGGCCTGGGCGTGGATCGCGTCGATTACACGAAGGGGATTCCCGAGCGGCTGCGCGCGCTGCGGATGCTGTGGGCGCAGCACCCCGAGCTGCGTGAGACGTTCACATTTCTGCTCGTGGCCACGCCCTCTCGCTCGGAGCTGCCCGCGTACCGCGCGCTCGAGGAGGAGATGGTCAACACGGTGATGGAGATCAACCAGCGCTTCGGCACGGAGCACTGGACGCCGATCGTGCTCGTGCACGAGAACGTGAGCACCGAGCTCCTGGCGGGCGTGTATCGCGCGGTCGATCTCTGTCTCGTGTCGTCGCTGCAGGACGGAATGAATCTCGTGGCCAAGGAGTTCGTCGCCTGCCAGATCGAGGAGCGCGGTGTGCTCGTGCTGAGCCGCTTCACCGGTGCGGCCGAGGAGATCGACGAAGCGATTCTCATCAACCCGTTCAACATCGACGGCTTCGTGGCCGGCATCCGCCGCGCGCTCGACATGAGCGAGGGGGAGCGACGCGTACGCATGCACCGCATGCGCCGGCAGCTCAGGGAGCGCACGATCTTCGATTGGCTCGAGGCGATCCTCTCGCGCACTGAAGCGCTCATCAGCGCGCACGCTCGCGCGCGGAGCACGGCGTGACACCGACGCCGCTCTTCCCCGTGTCGGAGCCGCTCGAGGAACGGCTCGATGGTACGCCGCTGGTCATCATGCTCGACGTCGATGGGACGCTGGCGCCGCTCGCGCCGCGCCCGGACGCCGCCGTCGTCCCCGCCGAGACCCGGCGTGCGATCGCGACGCTCGCCGCGCGCGATGACATGCAGGTGGTGCTCGTCTCGGGGCGCGCAGCCGCCGATGCGCGACGCATGGTGTCGGCGCTGCATGTGTGGGTCATCGGGAACCACGGCTTCGAGATCACGGGACCCGACGGCGAGGAGATGGTGGATCAGCAGGTGGCGCACTACCGCCCGATCGTCGCGCAGGCTGCCCGCCGGCTCGCGCCGCAGGTGGCACACGTGCCCGGCGTCTTCCTCGAGGACAAAGGGTGGACGCTCAGCGTGCACTACCGCATCGCCGATCCCGCAGTCGTCCCGCGGCTCCGCGCGGCCGTGGAGGAAGTGGCCGCACAGCTCGGTCTCCGTCTCACGCTCGGCAAGCAGGTGCTCGAGATCCGCCCCCCCGTGCGCGTCGACAAGGGGACCGCGGTGCTGCTGCTCGGCCGCCGGCTCGGTGGGTTGGAGAACGGAGGCGCGTGCGTCTTCATCGGCGATGACCTGACGGACGAAGACGCGTTCCGTGCGTTGCGCGCGCGCGGGAGCCGAGCCGTGACGGTGCGCGTGCTGCACGGCGACGACACGACACCGACCGCCGCGGAATTTTCCGCGTGCGATCCGATCGAAGTGCGGGCGTTTCTGGAGTGGCTCGTTCGCTGGCGAACGTGAGGCGACGCGCGACGTGACGCCGCGCGCATGGCGTCGGCCGCACGCGCTCGGAGCGAGACGCGGGAGAGGCGGGGCTACTTCTTTTTCTTTGCCGGCTTGGCGGGCGACTTCGTGCGCGCGCTCGTGGCTGCGGACTTCTTCTTCGGCGTGCTCGCCCGGACCGCGGTCTTCGTCGCCTTGGGCTTCGCGCCCTTCTTCGCGGCCGCGCTCTTGGCGGCAGGCTTGACAGTCGGCTTGGCAGTGGGCGTGGGCGGCGCGGCCTTCCGGGGCGTCGCTACGGGCGACGCAGCCGGCTTGGTCGGCTTGGCACGCTTCGCGAAGGCCGCTTCGGCCTCCTGAATCAGCTTGTCCGCCTCCTCCTGCGTCATCTGGCCGCGGCGCACCATGTACTGCGCCAGGTCGCGCGCGCTTTCGACCGCGAAGCCGGCGAGCCCAGCCGCCGCACTGATGATGTCCTTCATCGCTTTCCCGATCCGACTCCCCGCCTCCTGACTGATCTCCTGCGCCCGCGCAGCCATCTCGGCGACCGTGTCCCGCGGATCTGTGTGCCGATGCATCGACCGCTTCGCGGGTGGTCCCGAAGGCGCTGCCTCATCGCCGGCCTTGGGATCTACGGCGTGTGCCTTATCCGCCATGTACGAGCGCGCTCCTTGGGCGCGTATGGAGGTGCAGGGGGTGGGACTGAGGTTCGCACGGGACCCAGGCGACACCTGCGAACCCGATGCCGCCACGGCGAGGCCTGGATTGCGAGGGGTAAGTTTATGATTATGACCGCTGTACGCAAGTGTGGGCTGGGAGGTTTGAGCTGTGAGCTTTGAGCTTTGAGCCGTGGGCTGTGAGTTGAAGGCGTTTCGGAGTTCCATGCTCACAGCCAAGCTCACCGCCCAAAGCTCAAAGCTCAGAACTCAAGGCCACTACCACGCCACTACCACGTCAGAATCCATGCTCTCTCACCTCCGAGTCCTCGACCTCACCCGCGTGCTCGCCGGCCCGCTCTGCACCATGATGCTGGGCGACCTGGGCGCCGACGTCATCAAGGTCGAACGGCCGGGCGCGGGGGACGACACGCGCGGGTGGGGGCCGCCGTTCGACGAGCGGGGGGAGAGCGCCTACTACCTGAGCGTCAATCGGAACAAGAAGAGCTTGGTAGCCGACCTCCGCGATCCGGCGGATTGCGAGCTCGTGCGCTCGCTCATCGGCGAGGCCGACGTCGTGGTCGACAACTTTCGGCGCGGCGTCCTGGAGGATCTCGGACTCGCGCCCGCCGAGCTGATGGCGGCGCGCCCCGCGCTCGTCTGGTGCACGGTGACGGGCTTCGGTCCGGAGAGCGATCGGCCGGGCTACGATTACGTCGTGCAGGCGGAGTGCGGGTGGATGGCGATCACGGGGGAGCGCTCGGGCGATCCGATGAAGGTGGGCGTCGCCCTGGCGGATGTGATCGTCGGCAAGGACGCGACCATCGCGATCCTGGCGGCGCTCGTCGAGCGCGCTCGGACTGGACACGGCCGGCACGTCACCGTGTCACTCGCCCAGAGCGCCACCGCGGCACTCGTCAATGTCGCGCAGAACGTGCTCGTGACCGGCGCCGACGCAGAGCGGTGGGGGAACGCACACCCGAACCTCGTTCCGTACGAGCTCTTCCCCACGCAGGACCGGCCCATCGTGATCGCCGTCGGGAACGACGCCCAGTGGCGCGCCTGTGCGATCGCGCTCGATCGCGCCGACCTCGCCCACGACACACGCTTCACCACCAACGCCGGCCGCGTGGCTCATCGCGACGCGCTCATTGGCGCCCTCCGCAGCTGGCTCGCGACACGTCCCGCCGCCCACTGGCTCGCCGCCCTCGAGCGCGCGCAGATCCCGTGCGGCGTCGTGAAGGGCGTCCTCGAAGCGCTCCGCGACGCCAACGTGTCCCCCCTCACCGGTGTTGCTCCGAGCGTCCCAGGTGTCGTACGTTTTCCGCCCCCGCACCTCGACGAACACGGCGCGGAGATTCGAACGAAGGGATGGGGCGTGTTCTGAACGACGCGGGAAGCGGGATGCGGGAAGCGCAACAGCCTCTTGCGCACCGATCGCGACTGAACGAGCCGTTCCCGCATCCCGCATCCCGCATCCCGCATCCCGCATCCCGCATCCCGCATCCCGCATCCCGCATCCCGCATCCCGCATCCATGCGCTACATCGGCAACAAGACCCGCCTGCTCCCCTTTCTTCAGAGCACGCTCCGTCGGCTCGGGATCGAGCCCGGGTCGGCGCACGATGCGTTCGCGGGGACGGCGTCGGTGGGACGAGCGCTCAAGGCGGCGGGGTGGCGCGTGGCGTCGAGCGACATCATGACGTACTCGTACGTCTTTCAGCGCGCGTACGTGGTCGCACAGCGGAGCCCGAGCTTCGCGGCGCTCCGCGCCGGCGATCCGGATGTGCGGCGCGCACTCCGCTCGGCGTCGTTCCGCGACGCGGTGCGTGCGCGCGGGGGCGGCGCGCTCGATGTGGTGGCCGAGTATCTCACGCGCTGGCTCGAGCCGCAGCGTGACTTCGTGAGCGAGCACTTCGCGCCGAGCGGCGGCCGCATGTACTTCACCGACGAGAACGCGGCGCGTATCGATACCGTGCGCGAGCGATTGCACAGCTGGCATGCCGCGGGATTGATCGGCGACGATGCGCTGTACGTCCTGCTCGCCGCGCTCATCGAGGGCGCGGATCGCGTGGCGAATACGGCGGGGGTCTATGCCGCGTTCATCAAGCAGTGGCAGCCGAACGCGCGACGCGCGCTCACGTTGACACCGGAGCGACCGGTGCGCGGGGCGAACGGCTCGACCGCGCATCGCGGGGACGCTGCGACGATCGCGCGCACGCTCGGCGCCATCGACCTCCTCTATGTCGATCCGCCGTACAACGGCCGGCAGTACGTGGGCTACTACCACGTGCCCGAAATCATTGCGCGCGGTTGGTTCGACGAGCGCCCCGTGCTCTTCGGGAAGACTGGCCTGCTCGACGGACGCGGGCAGCGGAGTGCGTGGTGCTCACCGCGCCGCGTCGAGCGCGCGCTCACCGAGCTGCTGCAGGCGACCGGCGCGCGCCACGTGCTCGTGAGCTACAACTCCGAGGGGCTTCTCCCCGAGCCCGTCATGCGGCGCACCCTGTCCGCGGCAGCGGTGGATGGACGCGTCCGCCGCTTCGCCCTCCGCTACCGCCGCTACCGCGCCGACAGCGACCGCGACGGGCGCCGGTACCGGGGGGATAGTGTGCGGGAGTTGTTGTTTTACGCACGGTTGCGATAGGGGGAGAGAGGGCTGTGAGCTCTGAGCTGTGAGCTTTGGGTGATGAGTTGGGTTGTGAGCACGGAGATCGAGAACGCCTCTGGCTCACAGCCCACTCACAACCCACGGCTCATAGCTCAGAGCTCAAAGCCCCGTCCCCCCATTGTTACTTTCCCGTTCGCCCCTCGTCCTGAGGGCATGGCCACCCTCGCTCAACCGCTTCCCAGTCCGGCAGGGCTGTTCAGGGAGCGGAAAAGACGTTACACTAGCGCCGTGAAGACCACGGTGACGACTCGCCCGGTCGATCCGCAGGAAGCGGATCACGATGTGATTGCGCGGGTACTGGCGGGAGACCGGAATGCGTTCGGCCTTCTGGTTGGACGCTACAGCGATCCCCTGTACCGACATGCGTTGGGCATGACCGGAAGCCCCGATGTCGCGGAGGACATCCTCCAGGCATCGTTCATCAAGGCGTACCAGCATCTCGCGGAAGTCCACGGTCGCTTCGACGCGTGGATCTTCCGGATCGTGGCGAACGGATGCAAGGACTGGCTGAAGAACATCCGTCGAACCCACGTGAGCTACGAGGAGGACGATCAACCCTCGTCGTTCGCGACGCCCGATGAGGAGCTGGATCGCACGGAGCTCCGCAGCGATCTCGACAGTGCGCTCGCCGCGCTGGCGCCGTCGCTCCGCGAAGCCTTCATCATGAAGCACGTTGAAGGACGTTCGTACGAAGAGATGGCTGATCTGTTGGGAACCACCGTCGGGGCACTGAAGATGCGCGTGCATCGGGCACGCGAAGCGCTCCAGGCTCTGCTTGAGGGGAAATACGCCTAATGCACGAGAATCTCGATCCTCAGGAGTCCGGCAACCGGTCCGGGCGTGAGAATTTCCGCGAGGCGCCGAAGAATCGCCCGGCGCCCGACCGCGAAGTGCCGCTGACGAACCGCCGCACGCCGGCCGCGGTGCAGGCCTGGCTGGATGGCGACCTGCCGGAAGCGGCCGTGCGGGATGGCGACATGGAGCAGCATGTGGACTTCTGGAAGCACATCGAGCGGGAGACGCGTGCACGGCGTCACATGCGCACACCCGTCCACGTGTATCAGCAGATCATGGACGCGCTCCCACAGACGACGCCTCGCGTCATCACACCGTGGTGGCGTCGGCCGCTCGAGGTGACCCCGAGCACTGCGCTCGCCGTGACCGCGGGACTGCTCGCGGCAGGTATGCTGCTCGGCGCGACCGTGCTGCGTCTGCGCTGATCGCGGTCATACATCACATTGCGTCGTGACAGACGCCAGCCCTCAAGGGCTGGCGTCTTTTCTTGCGATGTGAACTCCCTGCTGTCGCGCCCGATGGGTCTGGAGATTGCACTTGTGACACCCGCATCGCGACGGACCGGCGAGATCGCCGGGCTTCACACAGCAGGAGGATGTAATGCCGAACAAGTTGATGACCCTATGCGCGCTGGTGGTTTGCGTACCGGCGCTTGCATTCGCACAAGCGGGTGGCGGCGCTCAGAATGGCGGTGGCAATCAGGGCGGAAACGCTGCCCAGGATGCACGCACGCAGCAGCAGCGCCAACGCGATTCGCTGATTCTCCATCAACGCGCCGTGCAGGGCGACACCGGACAGGCCAACGCGCAGCAGCAGGGTCAGGCGCAGCAAGGACAGAGTCAGAGCCAGCAGGCGCAACACCAGGGGAACGACACGGTCACGTCATCCGCAGGTGGCGAGGTCGCTGCTGGAAACGAAGGATTGAGCAAGAGCGACGTGAAGCAGCTGCAAACAGCGCTCGACAGCCTGGGATGTAACGCCGGGCCGAAGGACGGAATCATCGGGCCCAAGACGCGGGCAGCCATCGCGTGTGGCGAGCAGAAGACGAGCGCGACCGGCCTGCAGGATCTCGGTCAGAAGCTCAACCTGAATCTCTCCCCCAGTACCGAGAACGCGTCCCCCAATTCCGGAGCGGCCGGTGGCAATGTACGCCCGTCCGACACCACGGGAACGAACGCGGTGAAGGGTCGCCGTCGTCAGACGAGCGGCCAGAACGCGGGGCGCATCCGCCCGGTACCGACGAGGAGCGATACGTCGGCCAACAAGAGCGGGAACGACACGTCGGCGGTGCAGGGTCAGACCGGTCAGCAGGGCACGGTGGACACTACCACCTCCAAGGGCGCGATCGACACCACGTTCAATCAGCGTGATACCACACAGATGAACCGCACCGATACCACGCAGATGAACCGGAGCGACACCACGCAGATGAATCGCAGCGACACGACGCAAATGAATCGCAGCGACACGACGCAGATGAACCGCACCGACACCACAATGCTGCGCGACACGACGCAGATGCGCGA
>DASSNR010000313.1:0-5779 GCA_035687925.1 Gemmatimonadaceae bacterium
TGAAGACCGCCGTGCCCGGCACGCGGAGCGGCTTGCGGCGCCGGACGTCGGCCAGGAAGTGCTCGACCGGGAGGCTCGTCTCGCTGAGGATCCGCTGCAGCACCGAGCGCCCCGCCTTCCACGTCGTCATCATCGTGTAGATGACGAGCGCGATGGCGATCGGCACCCACCCGCCGCTCTCGACTTTGATGACGTTGGCCGCAAGGAAGGCGAGATCGATGATGAGGAAGCCGGCCAGGAAGAGGTTCGCATTCCGCCTCGACCACCCCAGTCGCGTGCGCGCGATGAAGTAGAAGAGGAGCGTCGTGATGACCATCGTCCCCGTCACTGCTATTCCGTACGCCGCCCCCAGCGCATCCGCGGACCCGAAATACAGCACGAGCAAGACACACCCCACCAGCAGTGCCTTGTTGATCTCTGGGACGTAGATCTGCCCGGCCTCCTCCGCGGAAGTATGGAGGATCGTCACGCGCGGGCTGTAGCCCAGGAGCGATGCCTGCCGCGTGAGCGAGAAGGCGCCCGAGATGAGTGCCTGCGACGCGATCACCGCGGCCGTCGCGGCGAGCGCCACCATCGGGTAGAGAAGTTCCGGAGGAAAGAGCCGGTAGAACGGGTTCTGCGCGGCGGTCGCGTCGCGCAGCAGGAGCGCGCCCTGCCCGAAGTAGTTGAGCAGCAGCGCCGGGAAGACGAGGGCGAACCAGGCGAGGCGGATGGGGCGTCGCCCGAAGTGCCCCATGTCCGCGTACAGCGCCTCGGACCCCGTGATGGCGAGCACCACCACGCCAAGGATGAAGAAGCCCTGCACCCCGTTGTGCACGAAGAACATCACGCCGTACCAGGGGTTCAGGGCGAAGAGGATGCGCGGCGCGAGGACAATCTCACGCAGTCCGAAGAACGCGATGCTCGCGAACCAGATCCCCATGATGGGACCGAAGACGGTCCCGATCCTGGCCGTCCCGTGCCGCTGGAAGAGGAAGAGCACGACGAGGATGAGGAGCGTGAGCGGGACGATGAGCGTCCCGAACACCGGCGACGCCACCGTCAGACCGTCCATGGCGCCGAGCACGGAGATGGCGGGCGTGATGATCCCGTCGCCGTAGAGCAGCGCGGCACCGAACAGCCCGAGGGCGACGAGCCACGCGTAGCGGCGTCCCCTGGTGCTCGCGCGGAACTGCTGCTGGATGAGCGCCAGGAGCGCGAGCACGCCCCCCTCCCCCCGGTTGTCCGCGCGCATGATGAAGACGAGGTACTTCACACTCACGATGAGCGTGAGCGACCAGACGAAAAGCGAGAGGATGCCGTAGACGTTGCGCGGTGTAGGGGCGACGGCGTACTCGCCGGTGAAGCACTGCTTGATGGCGTACAGCGGGCTCGTCCCGATGTCGCCGTAGACGACGCCGAGCGCCGTGAGCGAGAGGAGCGCGAGCCGCTTCCCCGTAGGGTGCAGCTCGACGACGCGGGGCTCGTGCGGCGAGACGTCTGTATCGGTTGAAGCGGGCGTCGTCCGCTCGACCGCGGACGGCCCCTGCGTAGAGGCGTGTGCGCGCATTCCTGGTGTTCGGGTAAACGAGAGCGCCCTCGAGGGCGGGAGCGAATGCTACGCAGGGGGGCGTTAAAAGCGCGTGAACGTCGCTACACCGGCTGCTCGATCGCGGGCATGTCCGCTGCGGGGACTTCGAAGCGGAAGACACTGCCGCCGCCGGGGCGGTCCTCGTGCCGCACCGTGCCGTGCTGCGCCTCCGCCAGCCGCCGCGCGATCGCCAGACCCAGCCCTGCCCCACCGACATCGGGACGCGTCCCGGGCGGTCTGTAGAACGGCTCGAACACCCGGTCGCGCTCGACCGCCGGGATCCCCGGCCCGCGGTCCGCCACGCCGAACACCAGCACGTCACCCCGTCGCTCCACGAACAGCTCCACCGGTGCCGCTGACGGCGCGTACTTGAGCGCGTTCTCCACCAGGTTGCCGAGCACGTGGACCGACTGGACCATGTCGAAGGTGCCGAACAGGATCGCCCCGTCCGCATCGCGTCGCACGCGCACCTCCCGCTCGCCGGCCAGCGACCGTACGTGGCGGACGACCGCACCGATCAGATCGTCCGCCGAGTTGAGCTCCAGGTGCATCGGCATCCCTCCCGCGCTGAGACGCGAGAGGTCGAGCAGATCGGCCACGAAGCGGTTCAGCCGGTCAGCCTCCTCCTCGATGGACGCGGCCTCCGCGCTCCCCCGGATCGCGAGCCGGTGCGCGATCGCCTTGATGGTGGTGAGCGGGGTGCGCAGGTCGTGCGACACGCCGGCAATGAGCGCGTTCTTGAGCTCGTCAGCCTGCCGCAGCGCCTCTGCCCGCTCCGCCTCGGCCACGAGCCGCACCCGTTCGGCGCCGAGCGCCGCGTAGTACGCCAGCACGTCGAGGAAGCGCTGCTGCGCGGCGTCGAGGACGATGGGCGCCGCGTGCGCGATGCGCAGCACTCCTACCGTCCGCTCGCGTACGCGCAGCGGCACCAGGCGGATGCGCGCGTCGCCATCCGGCGCGCAGGGCGGCCCATCGCTCCCCGCTCGCGTCACCGGCACATCCGCGAGGCGCCCATCGCGCTCGAGATAGATCTCGCAGCACCGCACGTCGAGCGCGACGCGGATGACGTCCGCGATGGCGACGAGCGCGTCCTCCGCACGTCCCGCGTTCAACGTCTCCGACCCGAGCGCCGCCAGCCGCTCGACCTCGTCCGCCCGGCGCCGCGCTTCCTCAGCGCGCTCCTGCGCCCGGTTCAACAGGTGCGTGGCGACGACGCTCGTCACCAGGAACACCGCCAGCACGATCCAGTCGAACGGGTTCTCGATGGCGAGTGTGTCGTACGGCGTGAGGAAGAGGTAGTTGAACAGGACGAAGGCGAGGACCGCGAGCGTGAGCCCCAGCGCGCGCCCACCCGCCGCGCTCCCGACGAGCACCACGAGCAGGAATGTGAGGGCGACGTGCGCCGTATCGATGCGCGCGCGGACGGCAAGCATTCCCGCCGTCACCGCGATCAGCACGGCGAGCGACACCCCCCACGCGGCCACGCCGCGCCCGCGCGGCACACCGGCCACGCTACGCGCCATCGGGCGGCTCGACCTCGAAGCGATACCCCACGCTCGGTTCGGTGATGATGTAGCGCGGCGCGAAGGAATCCGCCTCGATTTTGCGCCGGAGGTGTGCGACGTAGACGCGCAGGTAGCTCTGCGGGTCCCCCGACGACGCTCCCCACACCGCGCGGAAGAGCTGGTGGTGCGTCATCGTCCGCCCCGCGTTCGTCACGAGCGCCTGCAACAAGCTCCACTCGGTGGGAGTGAGGTGGACGGTCTCCCCCTCGCGCATGACCGTGCGGCGCGCGACGTCGACGGTGAGCTCACCGAGCATCAGCGGTCGATCACCGCCGGGCACCGGCGCCATGCGCGCGCGCCGCAATTGGGCCCGCACGCGGGCGCGCAGCTCCACGGTCCCGAACGGCTTCGTCACGTAGTCGTCGGCGCCGGCGTCGAGAAGGCGCACTTTCTCCTCCTCCGAGTGGCGCGCGGAGAGCACGATGATCGGCGCGCTCGACCACTCGCGCAGCCGGCGGCAGACGTCCAGGCCGTCCGTGTCCGGGAGCCCCAGGTCGAGCACGACCAGATCGGGGTGCTCGGCCTCGGCGAGGGCGAGCCCCTCGGCGCCGGTCGCCGCTTCGTCGAGGCGGTCGACCTCCTCGGCGATCGCATCGCGGACCACGGCGCGGATCTTGGGCTCGTCATCGATGACGAGAACGGTGGGAGGGGGCATGAGAATGGAGTGTGGACTCCGCGGCACGTGGGCTGGAGATTCCCGGGGCGACACCCGGAATCTACGTGCGGGACGGATCGAGCGCCGTCTCGGCAGCGTGGCCGAGCCGCGCGCGCGGTCAGCGTGCGCTGGCGGGGCGTCCACCTCGCGCGCGCTCGAGAGGCTTGGTGCGCCGGCGCTGTATGCTCCGCCGCACGCCGCGCGCGGCCGCCGCGATCGCCTCGTCGATCGCCGCCTGCACGGACTCCTGGTGGACATCCACGACCACGCTCGGCAGGCCGCTCAGGACGACTTTGATCTGGCACTGATGGTCGACGCCGCCGCGTGGGCCGTTCACGTCGCGCACGCGGACGCTCACGCGCTCGATCGACAGCGCGAACTTTCCGAGCTTCATCCCCAGCTTGCGCCGGATGTAGGCTCGCGTGTCGGCGTCGACGTCGACTCCCATCGCACGGATGTTCGCGGGGACGAGGGGCGCCTCGGTGCGACCGGTGGCGCGCTTCGTGGCTCGCGGCAGCCGCGCCGCCATCGACTCGCGCTTCGTCCGGTTCGCGGTCGCGCCCTCCCGCGTCCGCGCGGACCGCTCGCTCGGGCGCCGAGCGACGGGACTGCCTCCCAATCGCTTGCTGCTCGTCGGCGCGCGCAGCAGTTGGCGCTCCGCCTGGCTCATGCGCGGTGATCCTTCCGTCTGCAGCGCGTCGAATACATCAGTGGCCGTGACGATGCCTACCAACCGATCGCCATCCGTGACCGGCAGGGAGCCAATGAGTCGTTCGCGCATGAGATTGGCGGCCTGCTGGACCGACGTATCCGGAGCGGCGCCGACGACGCGCCGTGTCATCAGGGTGCGCACCGACCGACCTCGGCGGATATCCGAGCCCGCCCGCCCACCGAGGTCGCGCTCCGACACCACGCCAACGGGCCGGCCATCATCCACCACCACGAGATGCCGGATGCCGCGCCGCCGCATGCGTGTCCACGCGACGCTCGCTGGTGCATCGGGCGCAATGGTGACCACACGAGGGGTCATGATCTCGCTGAGCTGCATCACGCCTGGTGACCGCCTCGTCGATGCGTGGATGGCGCAGGGTGGGTGCATCGCGGATACCGCGGCACGGGCCACCTGAATACCGACAAACGACGGCGCAATATCCGTACGATGCACTGTACTGCGTGCCGAATGGGTCACACGCCCGCGCGTACGCGCGCCGCCGATGTGTGACGTGGCGTGCCCGCCAGCGCAGGCCCGACACGCGAACGATTATCTGGTGCGCCTCCTGCAGGAGCGGTACCCGGGACGAATGGGGGTGACAATGCGCGTAGCAGAGCTGATGCGGACCGACGTGCGAACCGCGGCCCCTGACGCACCGGTGGCCGACGTGGTCCAGGCCATGGCCGATTCCCACATCTCGGGACTACCAGTCGTGGACTCGGTGGGGCGCGTCCTCGGGGTCGTCTCCGCTACCGATGTGCTGCAGGCGACCGCCGAGCAGGACGATGCGACCGCGCGCTCGCGATTCTTCGAGCATACGATGGCGCGCGACATCATGACGCCCAACGCACACACCATCGACCCCGACGCCGACGTCCGCCAGGCGGCGCAGCAGATGCTCTACGGCGAAGTGCGGCGGTTGTTCGTGGAGGAGCGGGGTCGGCTGGTAGGCGTCATCTCGCAAACCGACATCGCGCACGCGATGGGGAGCGGTCGGCTGTGAAACCGGTGCGTACCCATTCCATTCCGGAGGCTGGCGATTCTTCGATCTGCCTTGCTATGGGTTCGGGTCAGAGACCTCGCTGAGTCGGCCGGAGCGCACATCGTACACGAAGCCGCGAATGGGAACATCGCGGGGCATGAGCGGCGACGCACGCAGCTCGGCCACATCGTCGCGCACACTCTGCGCGACGTCCGCGAACGGAAGGAAATCGATGCTCGAAGCGTCCGCACCGAGGTCCTGCCGAATTCGCTCGCGCAATTGGTCGTTCGTGAAC
>DASSNR010000332.1:0-4975 GCA_035687925.1 Gemmatimonadaceae bacterium
CACCGCGCTCCACCTCGAACAGCTCGACACCGCGCGCGCGAAGCAGATCGGGCGACGATAGGAGATGCCCCGCCTTCGTCGTGCGGCCGAGTGTGACGACCGGCGGATGCTCGAGCAGCAACAGCACATCCTGCGGAATACGTCCGTCGATGCGCGCATGTGCGATCTCGCGTTGATAGGCGAGCGCCTCGGCGTAGGGAACGCAGCCGAGGTGGACGAGCCAGAGTTCACGGGGAGACATGAACGACCGAATGTACCGGGAAGCGTGACGTGACGTGCATATCGCAAGAGAACCCGGGGATGCATGGGGATCAAGGGCAGGCGGCGACCGGGCATCTCCACGCTCGCTCTCACCGACTGTCGATGAACTCGTCTCGACGAACAGATGTGTGATGCATGTTCCGTCTTGACAGTCGGCGCGTATGGGTGCTTGATGTGTCGAGACCCGCAGGCCACGCAGCCTGACCCACGGAGCGCCATGCGACGCGTGCGATCGAGCTGGGCTGTTTTCGTCATTGCGCTGAGCACATTGCTTGGTGCGCCGCACCGGCTCGCTGCACAGCAGTCGGACACCGTGCGCACGGCGACGCTGGCCGGCGTCGTGCGCGACAGCACGGGCGCTCCGGTCGCCGACGTCATCGTGAGTGTGGGACGTACGCGACTCGGCGCGCGCACGAGTGCCGGTGGATGGTTCACGATCGAGAGCGTCGCACCGGGCGACTACACTGTGCGCTTCGAGCGATTGGGCTACGGCGGCGCCACGTTCGCCTGGCACGCGCGTGCGGGCGAGCGCACAGAGATCGCGATCGAGCTCTCACCCGTCGCGCGCGACCTCGACACGGTGGTCGTCCAGGGGAAAGCCTCGTCGTCATCACATCCGCGCGGCCACGCCGAAGTACTCGGCATCGTCGTCGACTCCGCGGGCGTCCCGCTCCCCGACGTGCAGGTACAGGTGATCGGGAGCGGGCGGTTCGCGGCGACGGGCGTGGACGGCCAGTTTCTCTTTCCCGAGCTCGCGCCCGGGTCGTACCTGCTGCGCATCCGACGACTGGGCTTCGTGCCGCAGACCATTCCCATCGCCGTTGGCGAGGACGGCCGTCACTCGCTCGCCATCCGCATGAGCGCGCTCGGGCTGCTGCTCGACACGGTCGAGGTGCGGGCGAAGAGCGGCTTCGGCAAGGACGCTTCGGCCTGGCGCGACTTCGATACGCGCCTCCGCTTCAATCAGGCGAGCACACGCAGCGTGACCCTCCTCGGTCCCGACCTCGCCAAGCTCGGCAAGCTCCCGCTGGACGTCGCGCTGCGCTACACGCATGCAGTGTCGCTGGGAGTCGTGCCCGGGATGGCGACGCCGTCCATCACGACAATCATCACGAAGCTTCCCTGGATGATCAATGCGGATCCGAATTCCGCAGGCGGCGGCGACGACTCGCCGAACCTCGGCGGTGGACGTCGCACATCCCGAGTGAGTACGGGCACCGGCCCTTCCTCCGATATTCAGGACACGACCTCCGTCTGCATCCTGCTGAACGGAACGCAGCCGCTGCACGAGCCGCTGCGCATGTTCAACGCGTCCGATCTCGAGGCGGTCGAAGTCTATGCCCCCGTGACACCGACGGCCGACGTTGCGCCCGAGAGCGATCTCACGCGCAGCGTCGAAGCACGGCTGGGCAGCATCCCCGCCTGCGCTCCCGGCATCGAAGGCGGCCACCCCACGTACTTCGTCGTCTGGCTCAAAGACGCGCCCTGAACGCAACCGGGGCCGGATCGATCGATCCGGCCCCGGTCGCTCGTGTACGATCGTGCACGATCCGCGATGAATCCGCGGCTACGCGTGGATCATCTTCCCCATCGAATCGAGCGCCGCTTCCGCCACCGCCTCGGACAGCGTCGGGTGCGCGTGCACGTAGAGGTCCACCTCCTCCACCGTGAACTCGTTCTCGCGCGCTACGCCCAGCTCCGCGATCAGCTCCGTCGCGTGCGGCCCGATGATGTGCGCGCCGAGGATCTCGCCGTACTTCGCGTCGCGGATGATCTTGACGAAGCCCTCCGTCTCACCCGCGGTGCGCGCGCGGCCGTTCGCCGAGAAGGGGAACTTCCCGATCGTGTAGTCGAGCTTCTTCTCCTTGCACGCCTGCTCGGTGAGCCCGATGGATGCGACCTCGGGATGACAGTACGTCGCATTCGGGATGTTGCCGTAGTTCACGAGATGTACGTGCGGTTGCCCCGCCAGCAGCTCGGCGAGCACGACGCCTTCGCGCGATCCCTTGTGCGCCAGCATCGGCGGACCGGCGACGTCGCCCACGGCGTAGATCCCCTTGGCCGTCGTCTCCATGCGCTCGTTGATCTTGATGAAGCCGCGCTCGGTGAGCTGCACGCCTGCTTCCTTGAGCCCCACGTCCTCGACGTTCGGTGCACGACCCGCGGCGACGAGCACCTGGTCGGCTTTGATCTCGCGCTTCTCGCCGCCCACCTCGACGGTGAGCGTCACGGCGTTCTTGCCGACCTTCGCCCCCTGCACCTTCGCGCCGGTGAGCACGTCGATCTTCCGCTTCTTGAAGCTTCGGCCGAGCTCGGCCGAGACCTCCTGGTCCTCGAGCGGCAGGATGCTGGAGGCGACTTCGATGAGCGTCACCTGCGCACCGAACGCGTGGAAGACGTCGGCGAACTCGCACCCGACCGCGCCCGCGCCGACGATCGCGATCGACTTCGGCAGCTGCGGCATGTAGAGCGCTTCGTCGGACGAGATGATCGTCGTCCCGTTCAGCTCGAGTCCGATCTGCGGGATCCCGCGTACGCGCGAGCCGGTGGCGACGACGATCGCCTTCTTCGCCTCGTGCCGCTCCTCCTTCCCGTCGGTGGTCTTCACCGTCACGGCCTTCGGCCCTGCGATCTTCGCCGTGCCTTTGATGTACGTGATCTTGTTCTTCTTGAAGAGGAACTCGACCCCACGCACGTTCTGGTCGCTCACCGACTTCGCGCGCTTCGACGCGACGCCGTACTCGAACGACAGCTCGCCGACGTTGACGCCGAACTCCTTCGCGTGTCGCACTCGGCTGGCGAGCGACGCCGACTCGAGCAGCGCCTTGGCGGGAATGCACCCCCACGCCACACACGTCCCGCCGGCCTTGTCGCGCTCGACCACTGCGGTGGAGAGCCCGAGCTGCGCGCAGCGAATGGCGCCGACGTAGCCCGCCGGCCCGCCGCCAATGAAGATCACGTCGTAGGAAGCCATGAGTAGGTGTAAGAGAGAGTGAGGGAAGGGAAGCAGTGAGTCAGTGGGTCAGTGGGTCAGTGGGTCAGAAAAAGCTCGTACGCTTGTCATTCCGAGCGAAGGCGAGGAATCTCGGCCCACCAGCGAGATCCCTCGCTGCGCTCGGGATGACAAGCATCGCTCGGGATGACAGTCGTACGAGCCGTTCCTGACTCACTGACCCACTGACTCACTGACTCACTCTTTCACCACACCAACATCAACGGATTCTCCAGCATCCGCCGGAGTGTCTGCAGGAAGTTGGCGCCGGTTGCACCGTCGATCACGCGATGGTCGCAGCTCATCGTCATGCGGATGCGCTTTGCGGTGGTCAGCTCGCCATTCTGTACGACGGGCTTCTCCTCCAGTGCACCGACGGCGATGATCCCCGCTTCCGGCGGATTGATGATCGCTGTGAACTGATCGATCCCGAACATGCCGAGATTCGAGACGGAGAAGGTCGAGCCCGTGTACTGCTCCGGCATGAGCTTGCGATCGCGCGCGAGCTTCGCCAGCTCACGCGACTCACGTGCAATCTCGCGCAATCCCTTCTGATCCGCGTCGAAGATGACCGGCGTGATGAGCCCATCCTCGATGGCCACCGCCATCCCGAGATTCACCTGATTGAACTGGCGAATGCGATCGCCCAGCCAATGCGCGTTCACCTCGGGGTGCTGCGCGAGCGCCGTCGCGACTGCCTTCAGGATGATGTCGTTGTACGAGACCTTGAACTCCTCGCCCATCTTCACCATCGCCTCGCGCATCTCGGCCACGCGGTCGAAGGCGAACTCGACGGTGAGATAGAAGGTCGGGATCGGACCGATCGACTCGGAGAGCCGCCGAGCAATCGTCTTCCGCAGCTGCGTGAGCGGCACATCGCGATACGCACCCTCGGTCGCGCGACGCGCCGTGGGCGCGGCCTGCGGTGCGGCCACCTGTGCAGCGCCGGTCTGCATCGCCGCCTCGATGTCGCGACGTACGATGCGGCCGCCCGGTCCGGAGCCCTGCACGTTCCGTAGGTCGAGCCCACGCTCGGATGCGAGCCGGCGCGCGAGCGGCGACGAGCGCATCCGCCCGCCATTCTCATGCGCCTGCGCCGGTGCCGGCGGTGTCGTGAGGGCAGGGGGCTGCCGAGGCGGAGCGCCGGCGGGTGTGCGCACCTTCTGCTGCGACGGCACCGACGCTTCCACCTGCGACTCGGCCGGAGTCTCGGGGATCGCGCTCGCGCCCGCGCTCTCCTTCGTCTTCGCGATGACGTCCGTGGGCGACGTGGTCGTCGTCTGGTCGCGTGCCGGTGTAGGACCGCCGCTCGCCGGAGCCGCTGCCGCGCCATCGGTTGCGACGAGCGCCGCGATGTCCTCGTTGGGTGCGGCGATCACGCCGATCAGCGCACCTACGGGCGCCGTCTCCCCCTCCGCGATGAGCCGCTTGCGCAGCGTCCCTTCGCCGCGCGCCACGAGCTCCATCACTGCCTTGTCCGTCTCCACCTCGGCGAGCACGTCACCCTTGGCGATCGTGTCCCCTTCGTTCTTCAGCCACTTGACGAGCCGCCCCTCTTCCATCGTGGGCGACAGCGCCTCCATTACGACCTTGGTTGCCATTTGAAAGTCTCGATCAGTGGGACAGCGATACTGAAGTCGTCAGTCGTCGGTCGTCAGTCGTCGGTCGTCGGTGACGGCCTCGGGCAGCTTCTGCCCGCCTGACGACTGCGGGCTGACGACC
>DASSNR010000335.1:0-2725 GCA_035687925.1 Gemmatimonadaceae bacterium
AGCAGGTGGCGCGCGACATCACCGATCCCAAGACCGGGAAGAGCGTGCTGGAGGCGGAGCTCGAGCATCGGAGCGAGATGCGGCACGAGCGTGGGCGACCCGCAGCGCAGCAGGCCGCAACGCCGGACACGACCAACCGTACAGCGCGCACCGCGGCATCGCTCGACACCGCCTTCTCGATCGGTGCGCTCGGTTCGGGCTCCGACTACACGGCGTTCCTCGATTTCGTCGGTGTGCCATCGCTCAACGCGTCGTACGGCGGCGGCGGGCACGACGGGATCTATCATTCGATCTACGACTCGTTCGACTTCTACACGCGCTTCATGGATCCGACGTTCGCGTATGGTGTGGCCGAGGCGCAGACCACCGGTACCGCGGTGCTCCGTCTGGCCGATGCCCCCGTGCTGCCGTTCGAGTTCGAGACCGCCGCGCGCACGTATCGCCGCTACGCGGATGAGATCGCGCGCGAGGCCAAGCGCAACGACGCCACGAAGTCGCTCGATCTGAGCGACGTGCTGCACGCGATCGATCACTTGCAGCAGGCGGGTGAGCGCTACGAGTCGGTGTTCGCCGGCGTCGATCGACTGTCGGACGCGCAGCTCCGCGAGCACGCCGCGCACATCGACCAGGTGAACGCGATCCTCTACGGCACCGAGCACGCGCTCACGGACTCCACAGGCCTCGAGCACCGCGAGTGGTTCAAGCACCTGATCTACGCGCCGGGTTTCTACACCGGCTACGGCGTGAAGACGATGCCCGGGATCCGCGAGGCGGTCGAGGACAAACCCGACGGCGAAGTCGCGCAGCGCGAAGCCGCCCGCGTCGCCGCCGCGATCGACCGCATGGCGACACAGGTCGACTCGGCGGCAGATGTGTTGGCGAAGGTGACGGGGGGAGGGGCGGTAGGGCAGTGAGGGCTGTGAGCTGTGAGCTTTGGGTTGTGAGCGGGCTGTGAGCCAGAGGCGTTCTCGATCTCCGTACTCACGACCAAGCTCATCACCCAAAGCTCACAGCTCAAAGCTCACAGCCCTCTCCTCTTCCCACTCCCCATTTCTCGCAGCCGTCTCCCTGGCCCGCCGCTTCGCGTTCTCTCCTGCCCCCTCCTCACCACCGCCACCATCGCTGCCACGACCAGTGCACCAATGATGATCCACGTTGCCGGCTCGAGCACCTTGCTCACCTTGTCGTAATGCCGACCGAGTGTGCGACCGGCGTAGGCGAGCGCGACGACCCAGATTCCCGTGCCGAGTGCGGAGTAGAAGAGGAAGGGCGCGAAGGGCATGCGATCGAAGCCGGCGGGGAGTCCGATCAGTGGACGGATTCCCGGCGTGATGCGCGCCAGGAAGACGGCGAAGTGACCGTGCCGATCGAACCAGTGCGTCGCGCGATCGATGTCGCGGCCGCGGAGCGGGAACCATGCGCCGCGCCGATCCACCCATTCCTTCAACCGCTCTTCGCCGATCGTCAGGCCGACGAAATACCATGGCATCGCGCCCGCCAGCGAACCGATCCACCCCGCGAGCACGACGCCCACGAACGACAGCCTGCCCTGGCCGGCGACGAATCCCGCGAGCGGCATGATGAGCTCCGACGGGATGAATACGACGATGTTCTCGATGAGCATGAGGAGTGCTATCCCCACGTAGCCGAGCGAGCCCATCACGCTTGCCATCCAGTGCAGCATACACAGCATCAGTGCAAGCGCGCGGCCAGCCGCGTGAGTCCCATCTTCCGTTCGCATGCCCACCGGGTCGCAACCATCGTCGCCGCCGCGCTCATCGCCATCGCAGTGCTCGGCGCGCCGGTGCAAGCGCAGATGCATGATCGCGCGACGCAGGCGCGCGACAGCTCGAGTGTGAGCGCCGTCGGCATCGCGAGCCCGACACACATCGCGCGTCCCGACTCCGTCTCCGGCTCGCTGTTCACGCCGCGCGATGCCATCGTCGCCGGCGCCTTCGTGGCCGGGACGGCGGTGATGCTCCCGTTCGACGAGCGACTTGCCTCGTGGTTCCAGCGACCATCGCTGCAGCGCAGCACGATCGCGAGCAACGTGGCCACCGGTGCGCGCGTCCTCGGCATCCCGGGTACGCTCATCATCGCCCCCGCGCTCTACGTCGTCGGTCGCGTCGGCCACCACGAGCACGCCGCGGACCTCGGGCTGCACGCGGGCGAGGCGCTCGTCGTCGCGCTCGGCACGACTTGGTTCATCAAGGGCATCGCGGGACGCGCGCGCCCGTACGCGGTGCGCGACACCAACTCGTACGATTTCGCGTTCGGCCGCGGCTTCAGCGGCGGCGAGGACGACTCGTCGTTTCCATCGGGGCACGCGACCGCGGCGTTTGCGATGGCGGCCGCCACCACGGCGGAAACATCACGCTGGTGGCCGGGCTCCGCGCGGTACATGGCGCCGCTGCTCTACGGGAGCGCAACGCTCGTCGGCCTCTCGCGCATGTACGACGACAAGCACTGGGCAAGCGATGTTGTGTTCGGAGCCGCGATCGGTACTTTCAGCGGATGGAAGGTCGTGCGTGTCAACCACGAGCATCCACACAACTGGATCGACCGCGTCTTTCTCTCCGCCGTCATCGCGCCCACGGCGTCCGGCGGCGCGCTGCTCGTGTGGTCCGTGCGCACGCAGTAGTGGTCGCTCATCGCGCGCTGTCTGCGCGCTCAACACATCTCTCGCACCGCGCGGGCATCCCCCGCGCCTGGAGGTAGGGGTGCC
>DASSNR010000334.1:0-9704 GCA_035687925.1 Gemmatimonadaceae bacterium
ACAGCCACCCGAACAATAGATGGGTTGTCCGTCCGCGGCCAGATGCAGCGCGGGTGCGGCGTTGCCGCCGCTCTCAGCGAAGCAGTGCCCGGGGCGGGGCTCGAACCCGCACGTCCTTGCGGACAAGGGATTTTAAGTCCCTCGCGTCTGCCGTTTCGCCACCCGGGCGCATACGAGAAGCGGGAGCCGCACGTCTCGAACGTGGCTCCCGCGTTCATCCGCCCGCCAGTCACATCCGAAGGCGGGCGGAGACCTTCGGCCGAGAGCGGGAAACGGGACTCGAACCCGCGACCCCAACCTTGGCAAGGTTGTGCTCTACCAACTGAGCTATTCCCGCATCGCCAGCAAGCTAGCCCCACCGCGAAGGGCGGACAAGGGTCAGGGGTGCACGGGTATGTGACCGACAGTCAGTCTGTTGTCATCCCGAGCGCAGTGAGGGATCTCGTGCTGCCTGTCATCCCGAGCGGCAGCGAGGGATCTCGCTGGCAGATTGAGATTCCTCGCTCCGCTCGGAATGACAGGCAGCCACCGGACCGACGTCGCCCTATGACGCGTGCGGGATCGATGTCCCGTACTTCGCGTTGATCGCGTCGATGATCAGGTTCGCGATCAGCACGTGCGCGGCCTTCGCTGGATGGATGCCGTCGAGCGAAATGTACGTGCCGAAGGGATGCACCGGGTCCGCCAGGTTCGGTACGGCGGGAATCTGGTTCGCCTGCTTGAGCGTCAGCAGCGCGGGATTCGGATCGACGTAGACGAAGCCTGCGTCCGACGCCTGCTTGGAGATCTCGGCATTGTACGCCGCAACCGCTGCGTGGAGAGCGGTCTGCTCCGCGGTGTCGAGCACGAAGATGTCGCCGACCGGCGTGCCCGGCACGGAGTTCTTCTCGCAGCCGATGACGGCGGGGTGCGCACCGGAGCGGATCTGCGCGGTGATGAGGAACGAGATCAGCGATCCGGAGTTCGTGCAATTCGCCAGCACGGTCGTGGTCTGTCCTGCGAATTGATCGAAGCCCGCCTTGAACTGCGGGTTGGCGAGCGCCGCGGCCGGAAAGAGGATCGGCACGTTCGTGACGTCCACCACACCGACGAGGACGCCGCCCTGAAGGCGCGGCGCGGTCCGGAGCGCGGTCATCATCGAATCGTACCGCGCGATGAACGTCGCTGTGGGGGTCACGCCGGGCGAGACGCCCGACGTCGGCGTCAGGAGGCCCGTCACCGCCGCCGTCAGCACGTCGTTGTTCCCGATCCACACACTCACGAATGTCGGATTGGCCTCAAGCGCACGCTGCACCTGCGTCTCGCCGCCGAGGATGAGCTGCGTGAGCGTATTCGCCGCGGGCGATGTGCTGGCCGTGGGATCCGCACTCGTCGCACCCGGCACGGCGAGGTTGTTGATCACCGACGTGATCGATGAGGGATCACGGAGCGCGCACGTCGTCGACGTTCCCCCGCCAAAGCGCGCCTGCGTCTGGAAGTTCGCGATCGGTGGCGGGCATCCGGGTTCGGTGAGCGCAGGGATCGCGAAGCGTGCACCGGCCTCGTTCGCGAGCAGTACGGCGTAGCTCTCGCGCTGCGTGGAGTCGTTGATCCCGCCCGACTGGTAGCCGGCCGTGATGCTGTTGCCGAGTGCGACGTAGCTGTCGAAGAGCGCACCAGCGGCGGGCGGCGGCGCGGTGAGCACGATCTTGTCGGAGGAACAGGCCGCGAGCGCGCTCATCAGCACGAGCAGCGCCGCGCCGCGAATCGAATATGTGATACGGGGCATGACGGAGTCTCCCTGAGTGCTGTCGCGGTTAGAAGTTCGCCTTGAGGCTGAGCGAGAAGATGTTGGCGTTCAGCGTGTAGAAGCCGACATTGGGGGGGACACCGCCGCTTCCGGCGAGTATATCGGGCACATTGTTGTTCACCGCAGTCCGTTCAGCGAGACGCCCACGGCGTCCCTTCGTCTCCACGCGCAGGTATCCCGCGTCCACGGCGTAGCGCTTTGCGATCGGGATGCTCAGACCGAGCGTCCAATCGTAGCGGTTCATGTCCGGGAGGAGCGGCGTCACCGTGACATCGGGCGCGGGTGTCTTCGCGTAGTTGAAGCCGACGCGTCCCTCCCAGCCGGTTGTGAACGTGTACTGCGCGCCGGTGCGAATGCCCCACGAATTGTCGTAGTCCTCGATCAGCACTCGACTGTTCGATGCCGCCGGGCCCTGGAAGCTCACGGGCAATTTGTCGAACGAGCTCCACCCCACCCACACGTAGTCGGCGGAGAGCAGCGTGTTCGGAATGCCGGAGTAGCCGATTCCGGCCTGGAACTGTGCAGGGTGCGCAATGTTGGTCGAAACCGTCTGAGGGACGAGCGGCCCACCCGCCGCGAACTCGGGCGCTACCAGGGCGTCCACCTTCGTACCAGCGGGAACGATGACCGTCCCTGTGGACGGATCGACGATGTCGGCGGGCACGACGAGCCCCGTGCTGATCTGCTGGAACGTGGCGTCCGCGCCATCGTACTTGAAGTCGAGCTTCGACAGGTATCGCGCGCCGACCTGAATGTCACGGGTCAGTTGCGCGTGCACGCCGACATCGAATCCCCACGCCGTCGTGTTGCCCTTGAGTCGCGCTTGCGCGAACTCGGTGCCGGGCCGAATGCCGAGCAGCGCGAAGGTTGTACCGGGAGGCAATCCAGGAATCGGTGCGGGCTGAGCCGCGAGATCGATCGCCTGCACGAGCTCGACGCGCGAATAGCCGAGCACCGGCCCGCCGCCGATCGACAGCCGTCCGGGGATGACGTCGAACGCGATGTTCGGCTGGACGTAGACGCTTTGCAGGCTCGCCTTCTTCGCCGAGAAGCGACCCGGGAAGTCGCTCCCCCACTCCGACGTGAGCCCGTACGGCACGTACGCGCCGAGGCCCAGCGCCCAACGGTTTCCACCGTAATTCACGAAGACATGCGGCGGGTACGCCGTGGGCACGGTCCCAGGAAAGAATCCGCTCGTCGTATCGGCGGTGAAGCCACCGTCCACGCTGATCGCGGCGACGCCAGCATACACCGACCAGCCCTTCAGCATCGTCGCGGCACCCGGGTTCCAGTAGACCACCGACGCGTCCGTGCACGGTGCGCCGGTGGTCGCCTGAGCCCGTCCCACCGCGCACGTTCCAATCTCGTTCAACCCGAATCCCTGCGCTCCGACGGCGGCGGGGATGCCGCATGCAGCCACCAGCGTGAAACACCATGAAACACGATCGAGCCTCATGTGCTTCCTCCTGTGCGCAAACGCGTGAAGAGCCCGTGCCGACATCGAGCGGGTCGGCGCTGGGCGGTAAGATATAGCGCAGCGCGCCGCCTCAGCAGGGGGAGGGGTGCAGGGTGCAGGTTATCGAACGTTGATGCGATGCGTCGGGTGCGATGGGATGCTCACGTACGTACGCCGAGCGCGTGCACGGCGTACCAGACGCTCCACGCGAGCAGCGCCGACAGCGCGGCGTCGCCGCCATTCGCGAGCGCGTGTCCGTTCGCATCCACGATCTGCGCAGCGAGCCCGTTGTCGAGCGGCGCGCGACGGAGCCACTGCAGCACCTCGGCAGCGTCCGGCCCCATGAGCCGCGCGCACTGTTGCGCGAGCGCGTGCGGCTCGGCGCCGAGTCCGCGCACCGTGCGACGGTACACGGAATCGTGTCGCTCGACGGCGTTGTAGAGTGGCAGCCAGTACGCCGAGCTTTCGGGCTCATCGTCGGCGACCGTGTGTCCCACGAGATCGATGGCGGATGCGAAGGTGACGCGTCCTTCGCGCTCGGTCGAGAAGTGACGGCGCAGCGCGGCGCGCACGGCCTCGGGGTCTTCAACGCCGCGTGCGCTCTCTTCATCGAGCGTGCGGCGGAAGACATCGAGTGCCTGCGCTGCCACGGCGTTGCCGTGCAACGTGAACGGGTGCGGAGCGGGCGCGCCGGAGAGGAGCACTTCCGTGGTGTACAGCGGCACGTGCTGATCGCGACGCGTGGCGAGGTCCTCCGACGACACGTACAACGTATCGGCGACGACGGGTTCGTCGACGATCTGCTCGTCGCCCGTTTCGCGAATGTAGCGATCGATGGCGAGCGCGAATGCGGCGACGCCCTCGAGTGACAACCCCGGCTCGAAGAGGGTGCCGTCGAGGTAGTGGACGCCGTCACCCGGTGCGTAGCCATGCAGCTCGCAGGCGCGGAGCAGCAGCTCGCGTGCGAGCGCGGCATCGGCGAGCTGCACGGCGGGGAGCGTCCACATGAGCGCCTCCCAGTCGCGCACCGTCACGCCGACGCCGTTCCACGGTGCGCGCGAATGCGCGAGGTAGTAGTGCGCATCATCGAGCGCGCGCCCCGCGGCATAGAAGTACGCGAACAGGAGATTGCGGTTGATGAGCCGATCGATCCCTTCGTGGCCGACCGTCTGCTCGAGCGCTTGCAACGCGTCGCGCGTGGTGGAGAGCAGCTCGCTCCAGCCGCGCCGGCGCATCACGGCAACGGTGGCTTCCGCGCCGTCGCGCTCCGGGCCCGCGGCGATGTAGAACGCCGCGTTCCCCCGCCCTCCCGCCGGGATCACGAGATCGCGATGCAGGGCGAACCCCGGCGCTGCACCCGGGGTCGTCTCCACGCGACACGAGCCGTCCGGCGCGATGGCGAGTGCGGCGAGCGACGGTTGCGCTGTCCCCTCGAGGACGATCACATCGTTCGTCGCGACGACGAGCCGGTGCGCATCGCCCGCCGCCCGCGGCGTGCGCACGCGCAACTGCCGGTGGCCGAGCACGCCCTCCAGCGAGAGGGTGAGACGAGCTTCGTCCCCGCCCCGGTTCTCGACGATGATCGCGTACACCGCGCCCGCCACATCCGCGGTGCGGCCGTACGGCGCGAAGATCGTTCCGCGCACGACGAGCGAGCCCACTGTCGATGTGAATGTGGGGAGCCATTCATAGAGCCGCTCCCACGCGAGCCCCTGCGCACCGAGCTCTCGACGCTCGCCATTCACCCGCAGCACGGGACGGATCAGCGCCGGTCCTTCACCAGTGACGAAGTTCGGCGAGCCCGCAAACTCGAGGGCCGCGCGTGCGCCGTGGTGCAGCACGCCGAGTGCGTGCAGCGAGCCGTCCACCGGATGGATGCACGGCAGCGCGAGCCAGTGGTTACCGGTGACCTGCCAAGGGACTGCGGGAACGGGAATCGGATGCACGGCTCGATCGAGTGAGTAGGCCGGTCATTCACCGCACGCGGAATGACGACGCGCTGTTAGATTGACAGCGAGCCACGTAGAATGGTAGTCTCGCCGCCGGCCGTCAACGAGTGCGACTCGCATACGCACGCTCCGTTCCGATCGTCCCACACCGCATGCCATCTCGCTCGTCACTCCCGTGCGCCCTGCTCCTCGCGGCCCTGCTCGGCGCCCCGCCGCTCGCGCGGGCGCAGGCCGTCCTCGGCATCGGTGATGATGCGACCACGCTGCCGGGCGGCGGGTTTCGATTGAGCGTCTCGAACGCCTGGACTCGCTACGACGCGCGGTTCGACACGACGGGAACGGCGCGCCCGCTCGCACCCGATCTCACGAGCACGGACGCCGGCGTGGCGCAGTTCGAGAATCTGGCGCCGCTGCAGCAGCAGGTGCGCGCGCTCTCGGGTCTCTCGAGCTTCGATGTGAGCATCGGCCAGACGGTGCTCAACGAGAACGCCCTCGTGCGGACGACGCCGATTCGCGTCGACCTGGGCGTGACGCACTGGCTGCAGCTCGGCGTGATGCTGCCGGTCGTCCGCACGGAGACGAACGTGGATTTTCGTGTGAACTCAGCGGGCCCCGCGGGAAACGTCGGCGTGAACCCGGGACTCGCAGCGGGCGCGGCCGCGGACGCGAACGCCGCGCTGCAGCAGCAGTTCACGTCCGCGACAGCCGCACTCGGTGCGCAGATCGACGCCTGCACCGCGAACCCGGGCGGTGCCAACTGCGCGAACGTTCTGGCGAACGGCCCTGCGCTGCTCGCGAGCGCGCGGAGCTTCGCGTCGGGGCTCGCGCAGGTGTATGACTCCTCGTTCTTCGTGCCGCTCGCCGGCACGGATGCGGACAACGCGATTCGCGCACGCGTCGCGACCTTCAGCAGCTCGTTCACCGGCTTCGGCATTTCCGACATTACCTCGACAGGTCCGACGGCGTCGCAGGCGCCCGCCGGCGTCGGCGACATGCAGCGCTTCGTCACCGATCCGATCTTTGGCATTGCCGGCGACTCGATTCAGACGGTGAGCCGCATCGGTGTGGGCGACATGGAGCTGTCGGCGAAGGTGCAATGGCTCAACACGATCGGATCCGCCAACCGGTTCCACGTGCGGCGCGGCGTGAACTTCCGGAGCGCGGTCACCGGTGTGGTCCGACTCGGGACGGGAAGCCCGAGCGTGCCGACCAACTTCCTGGATATCGGCACCGGCGACGGACAGACCGACGTCGAAGTTCGCTCGCAGAACGACATCGTGTTCGGGCGGCGATTCTGGACGAGCCTCGTCGGCTGGTACGGGGTGCAGCTCGCCGATCAGCGCGTCATGCGCATCGCGGATCCCGAGCAGCCGGTGGCCGGCGCCTATCGCACCTTCCCCGTGCAGCGCGACCTCGGTGACTACTTCGCGATCGCTGTCACTCCGCGCCTCGTGTTCGGCGATTACTTCTCACTCGGCGCGCAATACCTGTATTGGCACAAGGCGCAGGACCGGTACACCGGCACATTCACGACCACGGACCTCGTGGGTGACACGGTGGCGCTCGACGCGTCGATCCTCGATCGCGAGACCGCACAGTGTGAGCACCGCATCAGTGTGGGGCTGGTGTACTCGACGCTCGCCTCGTACGCCGCCGGCAAGACCTGGCTCCCGATCGAGGTGAGCTTCGAGCACACGAACGCGATAGCCGGTGCCGGCGGTCGCACGCCGAAGATCTCCGAGACGACGATGCAGATCCGCCTCTACGCGCATCTGTTCGGCGGGCCGATGTGGGGGAGGCCGTAACGGCAGAAAGCAGGAATGCGTTGTGAGTGGTGGGTTCTGGGTGATGAGTAGCTCCGGATGATGCGGAGCCCTGTACTCACAACGCCGTCCTCAGAACCCACAACTCACCACACTTCCTGCTCTCTGTCCTCTGCTTTCTGGTCGTCTGTTATCTGCTCTCTGCTTTACTTCTTTCGCGCCAACGTCCGCCCCTTCCCCGCGCGCGGCTCGACGGCTTCCGCCGCGCTCTCCAGCAGCTCACGTGCGTGCGCGCGGCTCACGTCGCTCTCCGTGTCGCCGCCCAGCATGCGCGAGATCTCGGTCACGCGCTCGTCGCCGGCGACGACGTGCGTGTCCGTCGTGGTCACGCCGCCGCGCGCGCCCTTCGTGACGACGATATGGTGGTGCGCGCGCGCGGCGATCTGCGCGAGATGCGAGATGGCGAGCACCTGATGGTGTGAGGCGACGCGGCGCATCGTCTCACCCACTTGCAAGCCGACGCGACCGCCGATCCCGGCGTCGACCTCGTCGAAGACGAGCGTGGGGACCTGATCGTGGCGCGCGAGGATCGTCTTGAGCGCGAGCATCACGCGCGAGAGCTCGCCGCCCGATGCGACGCGCGATAGCGGGCGGGCTTCGTGTCCCACGTTGAGCGCCACGAGGAACTCGACATCCTCGGCGCCCGTCCGCGCGATCTCCGCGCGCGGGACGAGCCGCGCCTCGAAGTGGCCGTCGGGCATCCCGAGCTCCGGCAGCACGTCATCGACCGCCGACGCCAGGTGGTGCGCCGCCTGCTCGCGCAGCGCCGTGAGCGCGGCAGCCTCACGCGTCAACGCGTCGCGCGCCTCGGTCCGCCGCTGCTCGAGCTGCTTGATGTCGAGCGCCGCCGTGTCCACGAGGTCGAGCTCGGCGCGCGCACGGCGGCCGGATTCGATCACGTCGGCCAGCGTCGGGCCATACTTCTTCGTGAGCGTGAACAGCAGGTCGCGTCGCCGTTGCACTTCGTCGAGTCTTGAGGGATCGAGCTCCACCGTCCGCGCGTACTCCACGAGCTCGCGCGACAGCTCCTCCAGCGCGTAGAAGCCGCTGTCGAACAGCTCCTGCAGCCGCGCGAGCGAAGGGTCGATGCGCTGGATCGTGGCCAGCGATCGCTGCACCGTGGCGAGCGTCTGCAGCACCGCATTCTCCTCGCCGTCGAGCGCACCGGTCATCCCGAGCGCGAGCGACTCGAGCTCCTCGGCATGCTCCAGGCGCCGAGCCTCTTCCTCGAGGCGCTCGTCTTCGCCGGGCGCGAGCTTGGCCTGCTCGATCTCGTTCGTCACGTGGCGCAGATAGTCGGCGCGTCGCTCGGCGTCGCGCTTCCGCGCGAGCAGCGAGTCGATCTCGTGCGTGATCCCACGCAAGCGCTCATGCGCATCACGTACCCGTTCGGCCTGCCCGGTCGCATTGCCGAAAGCATCGAGGATTGCGCGCTGCGACGACTCGTCGAGCAGCGTCTGCGCCTCGTGCTGCCCGTGCAGGTTCACGAGCATGCGTCCCACGTCGCCGAGCGTCGTGGTGGTCGTCGTCGTGCCGTTGATCCACGCGCGGGTGCGTCCGTTCGCGGCGACCTCGCGCCGAAGAACGACGGTCGGCTCTTCGACGTCGATCCCATGCTCATCGAGAAACGCCGCCAGCTCGGGTCGGCTGGCGATGTCGAACACGCCCTCCACCGCCGCCCGCTCGGCGCCTGTGCGAATGAGGTCCGCGCTCGCGCGCTCGCCGAGCAGGAGCCCGAGCGCACCAACGATGATCGATTTCCCCGCGCCCGTCTCGCCGGTGAGCACATTGAAGCCACCCGACAGCGGAAGCGTGAGCGACTCGATGATCGCGAAATTCTTGATGCGCAGTTCGGTCAGCACGTCTCGCGTTCGTCTCGATCGAGCAGCCCGCCCCAGCCGAGCTTGCGGCGCATACGGGCGAAAAACGTGGTCTCGGGGAACCGGACCACGAGCACCGGGTTGGCGGCGCGCTTCACGTTCAGCACGTCACCCGGTGAAAAGGTAGCGCCCACCTGGCCATCGATCGTCACCAAAAGTTCATCGGGCCCATCTTCTGCACGCACCGACACCTCGGCGTCGGGTGGGAGCACGACGGGGCGAACCGTGAGCGTGTGCGGCGAGATCGGCGTGAGCACGATCGAGTCGAGACTCGGCACCACCACGGGACCGCCGGCTGAGAGGCTGTAGGCCGTCGAACCGGTTGGCGTGGAGACGATGATCCCGTCGGCCGCGTAGGCGCCGATCAACTCACTATCCACGAGGACGTGCAATCGGACGACGCGCGCGAAGCCGCCCTTGTGCAGCACGATGTCGTTCAGCGCCCGCCACTGCTGCGTGCCGTGACGCGACGTGCACGCCTCGAGCGCCATGCGCCGCTCCGCCGTGTACTCGCCGGCCGCGAATCGCTCGAGCGCCGGCTCCAGCTCCTCACCGCCGCAGGAGGTGAGAAAGCCGAGTCGTCCGAGATTGACGCCGAGGATGGGGATCTGCAGTCCGCCGATCATGCGCGCGCCGCGGAGCATCGTCCCATCACCGCCGAGCGTGATGAGCGCATCCAGCATCGCGGGATCGAACGGCTCGGCGCGTCCGACCGCGGTGTCGTCCGACAGGTCGCGCTCGAACGTGATGCGGAATCCCAACTCCTCCGCGCGCCGCTCCAGCGTGCGGAGCACCTCGGGGAGCCCC
>DASSNR010000346.1:0-9041 GCA_035687925.1 Gemmatimonadaceae bacterium
GGCGATCGATCGCCTCTGACCCCGCTGATCCAGCTCCCAGCCCAGCGCGCAATCGCGCTCTGCGAGGAATCGAAGCCGCCGCTGACGCAGCGCAAGCGAGCATGTACCGGCACGCACCGTCCCCGGTCCGTGCGAGCAAGCCGTCTTTCTCTACATCCTGCCCCTCTTGCGGTCCCACGTGCCGGATACTTTATCCTAGGAGTGAGCAGTCGCGCGTCGATCGTTCCAGGAGCGCGCCGACGGCGCGACGATCGAGACGGTGTGGCGAGCATTCTGGCGAGGTCACGAACCCGGCGAGGCAGACGATGGACAACGAGATCAATCGACGGAAGTTCCTCGGCGTGATGCCGGCCGCGCTCGGCGTCGCCGCGAGCGCGCTGCGCGGGAACGATGGCCCGCTGGCACACGTGGCCGGCGCCATGCGAGCGAGCGAGCAGTCGAACGTGACAGCCGCCGCAGTGACCACCCGCCTCGAGCCGTTCGACTACAACGGCGTGAAGCTGCTGCCGAGCCGCTGGCAGCGTCAGTATGAGGACGCGCGCAATACCTATCTCTCCATCTCCGACGACGACATCCTGCACGGCTTCCGCGCCGAGGCAGGGCTCCCCGCGCCGGGAAAGGTGCTCGGCGGGTGGGCGCAGCAGAACTCGGACATCGTGTTCGGCCAGTGGCTCAGCGGCATGGCGCGCGGCTATCGCGCCACCGGCGACGTGGCGCTGCGCGACAAGGCGATGGGTCTGGTCGCTGAATGGGTGAAGACCATCAAGCCCGATGGCGACGCGCGGATGGACCACTACGCATTCGACAAGCTCGTGTGCGGGCTCGTGGATCTCGACCTGTATGCGGGCGCGGGAGACACCGTCAGACCGGTGCTCGAGCGCGTGACCGCCGCCGCGAATCGAACCTTCCAGCGTCCACCCGCGAACTACGATCCGACATCGTACGCGGCACCGATCGAATGGTACACCCTCTCGGAGAATCTCTATCGCGCGTACCTGCTCACCGGCGAGCAGCAGTTCAAGGACTTCGCGCAGCTGTGGCACTATCCGCGGTACTGGAATCTCTTCGCGTCCACGTCGTCGCCGAACGACGCGCACGGCGTGCACGCGTACAGCCACGTGAACACGTTCAGCAGCGCCGCCGCGGCGTACGAAGTGACGGGCGATCCGCGCTATCTCGCGATCATCAAGAACTTCTACGACTACATGCAGCACGCGCAGTGCTACGCGACGGGTGGCTACGGACCCAACGAGACGTTCTGCAAGGTCGATGGCAGTCTCGGCGCATCGCTCGATACGCGCTCCGACACGTGCGAGACGGGGTGCGGCTCGTGGGCGGTGTACAAGCTGTCGCGCTACCTGCAGCGATTCACCGGCGACGCGCGCTACGGCGACTGGGCCGAGCGGATGTTCTACAACGGCGCTGGCGCGGGGCTGCACGTGACCGCGGGCGGGAAGGCATTCTACTACGCCGACTACCGCGTGGGCGGCGGGATGAAGGTCTACAACTGGGACACGTTCACGTGCTGCTCGGGCACCTACTTCCAGGACGTGGCCGACTTTCACAACCTGGGCTACTACAAGGATGCGCACGGCATCTACGTGAACATGTACATCCCGTCCGAGCTCACGTGGACCGGGCCACACGGACCGGTGACGTTCACGCAGCACACGCGCTACCCGGACGACGAGCGCGCCACGCTCACCGTGCACACCGCGACGCCATCGGCGTTCGCGATCCGCTTCCGCATCCCGGAGTGGACGCGCGGTGCATCGGTGCGCGTGAACGGTGCGCCGGTCCACGTCGCAGCCGAGCCGGGCACATGGGCCACCGTCCAGCGTACGTGGAGTGACGGCGACACGGTCGAGGTCCACATCCCGCTCACGCTGCGCATGCTCCCGGTCGACAAGTGGCATCCGAACCGCGTGGCGGTGGTGCGCGGTCCGACGGTGCTGGTGCTGGAAGGCGCGTATCACGCCCCGCACTTCCGTCTGCCCGACTCGGACGCGGAGCTGTCCAGCTGGCTGGTGCCCGAGCCGTGGAAGCGCGCGTCCGGGATCCTGACGCGCACGACGGAGCCGGAGGACGAGCAGGTCACGGTGTTCCGCGTCGCGCTCCCCGACCACGGCAAGGTCCGGACGCGCTTCCGTCCCTTCTACGATGTCGCGGAGGGCTACCCCTACTTCATGTACTTCGACAGGGAAAAGCTGCCGCGGGCGCTCTGGTGAGCACCGCACCCCTTTCACCGTCGCGCCTCGAGCGCATGCGCTACGTGTTGGCCGGTCACGTCGAGCGCCACGAGATGCCCGGCCTCGTCGCACTCGTCAGTCGCCATGACGACGTGCACATCGAGACGCTCGGCACGCTCTCGTTCGACGATGTGACCCCGATGCGGCGCGACACGATCTTTCGCATCGCGTCGATCACGAAGCTCATCACCGCCGTCGCGGCGATGATCCTCATCGAGGAGTGCAAGCTGCGCCTCGACGACTCCATCGAGCCGTGGCTGCCGGAGCTCGCCGACCGGCGGGTGCTGCGCTCCATCGCCTCGGAGCCCGACGACACGGTCTCCGCTCGGCGCGCGATCACCGTGCGCGATCTGCTCACGTACCGCATGGGGTTCGGCAGCGTGATGGCCATGCCGAATACGTATCCCATCCAGACGCTCATCCGCGAGCTGCGCATCGGCGGCGATGGACCGCCGCGTCCTCTGGAACAGCCCGGCACCGACGAATGGCTGCGGCGACTCGGCTCGCTGCCGTTGATGGCGCAACCGGGTGAGCGATGGATGTATCACGTGAGCGGCGACGTGCTCGGCGTGCTCATCGCGCGCGTGTCGGAGCAGTCGCTCGGCACGTTCATGCGCGAGCGCATCTTCGAGCCGCTCGGCATGACGGACACGGCGTTCCACGTTCCCGCCGAGAAGCTCGAGCGATTGGCGGAGCAGTACGTCTTCAATCCCGCCACGAATTCGCTGGACGTCTTCGACGATGTCGCGAACAGCCAGTGGCGTACCGAGCCGGCGTTCGAGTCGGGCGGCGGCGGGCTCGTCTCGACGCTCGACGACTACTTCGCCTTCAGCCGCATGATGCTGAACAGGGGGCGGTACGGCCGCGAGCAGATTCTCTCCCGCGCGAGCGTGGAGTTGATGACCTCCGATCAGCTCACCCCCGAGCAGCGCGCGGCCGCCGGAATCTTCTTCGGCGACTTCTCGAGCTGGGGGCTGGGGATGGCCGTCGACATCGCGCGCCGAGAGATCTTCCACTCGCCCGGTCGATACGGCTGGACCGGCGGCTTCGGGACGACGGCGTACATCGATTCCGCCGAGGGGATGATCGGCATTCTCTTCACGCAGCGCATGATGGACTCGCCGCAACCGCCGAAGGTGATGAGCGACTTCTGGACGCTGGCGTACGGGGCGCTGGAAGGCCCATGATCGGCCCGACCGCCGGCGGGTGAGTCACCAGACAGCCGCGTCGTTCCGCATCGCGTAGCACGTCGCACGAGCGCCATCCCTTGTTGACACACTTGTGCCATTTCGGTACTGTTGTGTCATGCCCACCGCCACCCTGCGCACCCGGCAGGCCGCGCTCGCCCGCCAAGCGATCTTCGAGGCTCTCGTCCGACACCTCGAGGCCGGCGACGCGGACGACATCCCGATGGACGAGCTCGCGCGCGAAGCGGGTGTGTCGCGCCGAACGCTCTACCGCTACTTCCCCAGCCGATCCGATCTCCTCGCCGCCGCCGGCGAATGGATTCGTGCCGAGGCGCTGCAGCTCCCCATCGACATCGGCGACGAGGGGATCGCCGCGAGCTTCCGCTCGGCCGCCGCGCGTATGCAGCAGCGCCCGCAGCTCGCCCGCGCCCTGCTCCGCACACAAACAGGACGCGCCGTGCGCAGCAGCACGCGCACGGAGCGCGTGAAGGCCATTCGCAAAGCGGTCCGTCGCGAAGTCCCGGGCCTCTCGCAGCGCGAGGTGGAGCGTGCCGCCGCCGTGCTCGGCCTGCTGTGCAGCTCGAATGCGTGGATCACCATCCAGGACGAATCGGGACTCGACGCATCGAGCGCCCAGGCGGCGGTCGTGTGGGCCATCGACGCACTCCTCGCGCGACTGCGCGACGGCGAGCGCACAACTCGAAACGGAGGGAAACGCTGATGCCAGCAACGACGAACGACGCGGCGACCAACGACCGCGTCATCCGGTTCCTCGGCAACAACCAGGTCAACGTGCTCGTGTCCAGCGAAGAGACGCGCGGCAAGTTCTGCGTGCTCGAGGCGATCATCGAGCCGCGCGGCGGCGCGACCGCGCTGCACACGGACCGCTGGCTCGAGACGTTCCACGTGCTCGAGGGCGAAGTGGAGTGGACCGTCGAGCGCGACGGTCAGCTCGTCACCTGGACGGCCACGCGCGGCGAGACGATCACCGTGCAGCCCGGCGTGAAGCATCGCTGGGCCGGCGCGGGCGACACTCCGTCGCGCATGCTCACCGTCGGCCTCCCGGAATTCGAGGACTTCTTCCGCGCGCTCGCCGCGGCGTGGGAGGGACCGTACGACCGTGAGAAGACGCCCATGGCCGTCGGTCCCGTGTTCGCGAGGTTCGGAATGGAGCTGTGCGCGGCGTAGCGCGCTGAGCGATTACTGCGGGAAGATCACCGGAAAGACGATGTCCGTCGTGTAGATGCACCGATCGTTGTGCCCGCACTCGGGGACGATGATCGCCTTGTGCGTCGCGCCGAGCGAGTCGTCCACGTACTTCACGAACGCTTCACCGCGCGCGCGGCGCGTCGGCCCCTGCGCCATCGCACTCGGCGACGAATCGAAGCCGCCGAGCGGAAGCACGTCGACCTGTCCCAGCAGATACGTCGCCGGCCGCTCGACGAGCTGCTTCTTCAGTTGCGCGTCGGTCATCTGCGCCGTGTAACCGCTCGTGCGGTCCTCGAGTCCCATCGGCCACTGATCGTAGCGCGGCGCCTTGGTCGAGTCGAACGGGCCGTACGAGAAGTCCGTGTGCACCTTTTCCTGGTCGCGTCCCATCGCTTCCTGCACCGCCGTCTCGGGGTTCGCGTCGCCCGTGGGGAGCGGACGCACCGCGGCCGGCCACGCGTAGCTCGACGGATTGGCGACGACATAGCTCATGCTCACGCCGAGTGAGCCGTTGTCGATCTTGTTCGCCATCTCGTAGCGCGTCGCGAACTGTCCGCCGGCCGAGTGCCCCGCGATGACGACCTTCGTGAGATTGGGGAACGTCTTCTTGTTGGCGAGCTCGCGGACGATCTCATCCACGAAGTCGAACGACGAGAGCGTGGGGTTCGACGGCGACATCCCGCCCGACCGCCAGCTGTCGTGGCCCTCGGGCCACACGATTTCATTCGCTGCCGCAGAGTCGCGCCTGTCGATGAAGTGCGGCGCGATGACGATCGTGTTGCCGAGCGCGCCGGCGAGGAACGCCGCGGCGGTCGCCGTCTCGAAGTAGTGATCCGCGTTGCGCGCGGCGCCGTGCACCATGATGAGCGCGCGCGTGATCGAGGGATTCGGTCGATCGAGCGGATACGTCGCGTACACCATGGAGCGCGCGGGCCCGCCGCCGAGCGTGACCCAGTGCTCGCACGCGCTCGTTGCGGCGGTGCATGGCGTGCTGGCGGCATCGGACGCGGCCGCCGGGCTGCACGAAACGATCACGGACGTCAGGGCGGCGACGGTGGCGAAGCGAAAGAGTGTTCGCATGAGGACACGGCCTGAGTGAGGGGATGAGCTGGTGGGAGTCGTTCGCTGCGACAATGGTATCGCGCGGAACGCGGCCTCCGCCAGCCGCCGACGTCGCCAGTGTCAACCCGCTCGACGCGGTGCCCGATCCGGGTTATTTCTCCATGTGATCGCCGCTCGAGATGCACCATCACGGCTCGAGCCGCACGGCACAGACGAGGAGTAACGGATCATGCAGCAAGCGCCGCTTCCAGCGAAGATCGAACCGGCCGCGCGCGAGCGGGTGGTGGAATTGTTGACGGGCTATTTCGCGAACGACGTGATCTCGATGGACGAGTTCGAGGCGCGCGTCGATCGCGCATACCGCGCATCCAATGCGGCCGAGCTCTCGGCGATCACCGCGGACCTGCCGCAAGCGACCGAGCCGTCGGCGACGATGCCGGATCTCGCCGCGAATGCCGCGCTCGAGCGCGTCACTGCCACGGTCTCTGGACGCGAGCAGCGCGTGACGGGCGTCGTGCCGCGGCGCATGGAGCTCCGAAGTCGACTCGGCTACATCGAGCTCGACCTCACGCACGCGACCTTCCTGCCGGGCGTCACGGAGATCGACATCCGCGCATTCATGGGATACGTGCAGATTCGGCTCCCTGCCGGGATCCGTGTGGAGTCGCTCGGCGGTGCCTTCGCTGGCTTCTTCGCGCTCAAGGGTGCGGCCGGGTCAGACACTCCCGATGCGAAGTGCATCGTGCACATCACCGGGCGCGCGACGTTCGGGTTCGCGGAGTGCTGGGTCGCGCGTCGCGAAGCGGCCCAGCTTCCCCGCCACGCATGAGCATCGTCAGAATCGCGCTCGCCAACATTCGATATCCGGCAACGCCGGACGACTCCGTCACGCGTGCTCGACAGGCCATCGCGCAGGCGTCCGTCGAGCAGGCGGCCATCGTCTGCTTTCCGGAGTGCTACGCCCCCGGCTATCGCGCGCCGGGCAAGACGGTGCCGCCTCCCGACGCGGCGTTCCTCGAGCGCGCGTGGTGCGTCATCGCCGAAGCGGCTGCCGCCGCGAACGTCGCCGTCGTGCTCGGCACCGAGCGGATCGTGGATGGCGCACCGCGCATCACGGCGCTCGTCATCGATCGCGATGGCACACGCGCCGGCTTCCAGGACAAGGTGCAGCTCGACCCCACGGAAGACGACTTCTACACGCCGGGCACCGAGCGCCGCGTCTTCCGAGTGGGGCCGCTGACCTTCGGCGTCGCGATCTGCCACGAGGGGTGGCGCTATCCGGAAACGGTGCGCTCGGCCGCTCGCCAGGGCGCGCACGTCGTCTTCCACCCGCACTTCGGCGAGGCCGAGCCAGGCAGCTTCCGGCCGACGACGTTCGCCGATCCGCGGAACAGCTTCCACGAGAAGGCCATGTTGTGCCGCGCCGCGGAGAACAGCTGCTACTTCGCGAGCGTCAACTGTGCGAGCGATGGATCGCCGACCACGTCAGCGGTGATCGCACCGGACGGGACCGTGCTGGCGTGGCAGCCATACGGCACGGAAGGGTTGTTGGTGGCCGACGTCGACACCAACGCGGCCACCGGATTCCTCGCGGCGCGATGCCGATCGGCGTAGCTCGGCATCGCGCGAGCGCCGCGATGTGACGAGCGCGTGGTCATCACGCGCTCGTCGTGATCATCGCTCGTCGGACGCGTCGCTCTGCTGCCCGCGCCCCGTCTTCTCCTGGAGCTCGTCGATTCGCTTCGAGGCTTCCGCCTTGGTGAGATTCGGATCGAACGGCTCGTGGGCCTCTTCCGAGAGCGTCTTGAGGTACGACTGCTGCGCACCCGTCATCCGCTCATCGCCGGTCGTCCACTCGTCGGGATCCTTCACGGTGTTGGACTGATCGCGGTTCGCGTCGGCCTTCACGTTCGACTCTGAGTCGCGGTCGGTGTGATGCTCGCGCTTCGTGCGGTTGTTTCCAGCCATCTATTCCTCCAGCATGCATCCTGAGTTCTGCCATTCAGCCCCGCCGGCGCGGGAGGGAGAGACAGTGCAGGATGCATACCAAAGAAAGACCGAAGAGTGTTGTCGCTGCCGTCGACGTCTTCCACCGAGCGCCACGCTGGACGAGCCTCGTTCTGTTGGTTAAGCTCGCCAACCCGCCCTGCGTCGTTCACCGCACCCAACACGAGAACGCGTGATGTACGGACTGATCGGTAAGATGACCGCCGCACCAGGTAAGCGGGACGCGTTGATCGCGATCCTGATCGAGGCCTCGGCCGGCATGCCTGGCTGCCTCAGCTACATCGTGGCCGCGGACGCGACCGACGCGAACGCGATCTGGGTCACCGAGGTGTGGGACAGCAAGGCCAGCCACGACGCGTCGTTGTCGCTCCCGTCCGTGAAGAACGCCATCACGAAAGGGAAGCCACTCATCGCGGGGTTCGGCGAGCGCTTCGTCACGACACCCATGGGCGGGCACGGGCTGACCGCGACTGGCGAATGATCATGTCAACTCTCCGCCGCTGGCTCCTGCTCGCGCTGCTCGTCGCGCCATGCACGCTCTTCGCGCAGCGCGCGTCGGGCGTCGGCTTTCGCGCCATCCGCATTCACGATCCGGTGAACGGCACCACGATGCCGGGCTACGTGTTCTATCCCTCCGCGCAGGCGAGGGGCACGACACGCGTGGGCCCGTACGACATCGCCGGCACCACCGATGCGCCGCCCCCCGTGGGCGCCAGGCCGCTGGTCGTGATCTCACACGGCCACGGCGGCTCCGACCTCGGCCATCACGACCTGGCGACGTATCTCGCCGGCCACGGCTTCATCGTCGCCACGCTCGAGCATCCCGGAGACAACTTCCACGACATGAGCGGCAACGGACATGCGGCGGTGCTGGTGGGGCGGCCGATTCAAGTGTCGGCGACGTCACCACGCTGCTGGCCGATCCGCACTGGAAGTCGCTCATCGATCCACATCGCATCGGCGTCGCCGGCTTCTCGGCGGGCGGCTACACCAGCCTGCTGCTCGTAGGAGCCGTACCACGATTCGATCGCTTCATCGGCTACTGTCGGCGGCATCCGGAGGACAAGGAGACCTGCGGCCTCGCGGACGCGCTCGCTGCGCGACAAGGCACGACCGGCGAAAGCGTGGCCGAGTATCTCGCCGCGATTCAGGACAGTCTCACGCAGTGGGGTCCGACCGCCGATCCACGAGTGAAGGCGGCCTTCGTGATGGCGCCGCTCAGTCTGGTGTTCGACAGTGCCGGCGCAGCGAAAATCGATCGGCCGGTGTTCCTGTACTACGCGGAGAAGGACCGCGTGCTGCTACCATCCGAGAACGCGCTGCACCT
>DASSNR010000026.1:0-9595 GCA_035687925.1 Gemmatimonadaceae bacterium
TCGGTGCTCGCCTGCAAATTTCCCAGGTCGTAGAACAGCACGCGATCGGTCGCTGCGGGCGTGCGCACCCACGAGGTGAGGCCGTTCTCAGCCGCCAGCTGCAGCGGCGGGATGATGACGCTCGCCCGATCCGCGGCCATCTGGCACACGATCGAGGTGCCGAGCGGCTCGTAGAACGAGATCGATGAGGCGTCCATGGCCAGGATATCGCCCTGCGATGCGGAGAGCCCGCGCAGCTCGCTCTGCAGCACGTTCACCGCATCGCGCACGTTTGTCTGCGTGTCGATCATCTCCGCGGCGCCGCGGTAGAAGCGTTGCTGGCCAACCAGCACCTTCATCATCGCCGCCATGACGAGGCCGAACACCGCGATGACGATCAGGAGCTCGACGAGTGTGAACGCTCGTCGGCGGATCACGGTGTGGTGCATGGGACGTAGCTCCGGTAGACGCGGGTGATAGCGGGCCGGCCGCTCATCGTCGCGAAGCGGGTCGTGTCCACGACCATCGCCAGCGTCGGCGAGAGGGACCTCACGCCCCATCGCTCGCGCACGTTCCGCGTGACGGCACTGCCGCCGGCGAGCGATGCACAGCTGCGATTGCGCATCATCTCGAAGCGCGCCTGCACGACGTTGGCGGCGATCGTCTGCCGCGCTGCGCCGCTCATGAGCCGGGTGACGACGCCCGCCGTGCTCGCGAGTCCCAGAATGCCGACCGACATGACCATGACGGCGACGAGGAGCTCGACGAGCGTGAAACCGCGGGTGCGGGGGCGCCGGCCAGCGCGCCCCCGGGCGATACCGGATCGGCGTTTCATAGGCTGCAGTCTTTGACGGAGATTCGGCCGAGGCCGAGGACGCACACGGAATCGCGGGCCGTGCTCTTGGTGAGCACGATGGGGAGCGCTGCTCCCACGCCGCCCGGAATCATGCCGCGCGCATCGAATTGAATGACGGTCGGATCGGTGGGCGCCGAGACGTGCACGCCGTGCTCCGACAGGAGGTCGGTCGATTGGAGGTAATCGATCGAGCTGCTCGAGGTGGAGACGCCCACCGTGTTGCCCGACCGCACGAACCAGATCGACCTCCCGGTCGCCACTGCGGTGGCGCGGGCCTGCGCGAGGTACGACGCCACCTCCTGCGTGGCCGACTGGACCGTCAGCGCCGTCGTGTGCTGCGAGAGCTTCGGCAGCGCGACCGTCGCGAGAATCCCCATGAGCACGATGACGATCATCAGCTCGACGAGGGTGAAGCCGGACCTGTGGTGTCGCGTCATTATCGGATTCCCTGCGTTCATCACGTGGTATGACGAACGAAGGGTGGCGATGACAACACGGACAGACAAGAAAAGAGAGGCCGAATAAATACTAAGTTGCGACTAATGAAGGATCGTTCATGGGCGGGGCCTCCTGAACGTGTCGGCGGGGCCAGCGGCCTCCCGGGGGGAACGTCTGACGGACACGCCGTGTTATCGTTACGCTGGTGACGCGCCTCGCGCGCGCCTCGTCTTTCACCTTCACCCGATTGCGCGCATATGACACCATCCACCACTGCCCCCGCCTCACGCGCTCCCGAGATGTCCACGCCCGCTCCGCTCCTGTATCCCGATCTGGAGCAGGAGCTCGCCACTACGCGCCGATTTCTGGAGCGCTACCCGGACGGGAAGGGCAGTTGGCGGCCGCACGAGAAGTCGATGACACTGAGCCATCTCGCCACGCACCTGGCCGGACTGCCGAAGTTCGGCGCGCTGGTCATCACGACTGATGAGCTGGACTTCGCCAAGGGCGGGCGGTCGAACGACGTCGACAGCGCCAAGGAGCTGCTCGCACTGTTCGACAGTGTGGCCGGCCCGGCGCGGCAGGCGATCGCGGGCGTCGACTTCGCGACGCTCGAGCGTTCCTGGACGCTCCGCAGCGGGGAGCACGTGATCATCAACGGTCCGAGATCCGCAGTGCTGCGCACGCTGATGCTGAACCACATCGTGCACCACCGCGCTCAGCTCGGCGTCTACTACCGCCTGCTCGGCATCCCCGTCCCCGCTACCTACGGCCGCTCGGCCGACGAGGGGTGAGAGGCGGTAGGGATGCTGTCATCCCGAGCATGAGCGAGGGATCTCAGCCGCTTGTCATTCCGAGCGAATGCGAGGAATCTCGGGCTGCCGGCGAGATCCCTCGCTGCGCTCGGGATGACAGCGCTCGGGATGACAGCGCTCGGGATGACAGCCGTCCCTCCGTGGTGGACTGCCGTTACTCGTACCTGAGCGCCTGCATCGGATCGACTTTGGAGGCGCGGAGCGCTGGGATGTAGCCGGCACCGAAGGCGACCAGCGCCAGCGCGACCGCGGCGCCGGCGACGACGAGCGGGTCGTAGCCCTGCAGCTCGAAGAGCAGCGATCGCGCGGCGCGCCCCAGGGCGAGTGCGCCGCCGATCCCGAGCGCGCCGCCGATCAGCGTCATGAGCCCCACCTGACGGAGCACCATCTTCTGCACGCGGCCGCCGTCGGCGCCGAGCGCCATGCGCACGCCGATCTCCTTCGTGCGCTGCGTGACCGAGTAGGCGAGCACGCCGTAGAGACCGACGGCCGCGAGCAGCGTCGCGAGCACCGCAAACGCGGCGGCGAGCGTGCTGATCATCCGGTCGAGGAAGACGTTCTCCTTCACCTGCTGCGGCAGCGTCTTCAGCCCTTCCACCGGGAGATTGGGATCGAGCTGCTTGATCACGCCGGGGATCGCGCGCTCGAGCTGCGCGGTGTTCCCCGCGGTGCGCACGTAGAAGTTCATCGCGCCGACCGCGCTGTCCTGCCGGTAGGGGATGAAGAACACCGGCGGCACCTGGTCCTTCACCTGACTGTACTTCGCATCCTTGGCGAGCCCCACGATCTCGATGTCGAGCGTGTTGTCGCCGCTGCGGCCATTCATCGACATGCGCTTACCGACCGCGTCGCGCCCGAGGTTGAACTTCTTCGCGAACGCTTCGTTCACGATCGCGACCTTCGGCGAGCCGGCGTTGTCCGCGAGCGTGAAGTCGCGTCCCGAGAGCAACGGCACGCCCATCACGTGGAAGTAGCCGGCGCCCACCTCGTTGAAGCGTGAGCCGTCATCGGTGTCCGGGCCCTTCTTGAACCCTTCGACGCTCACGCTATTCCCCCAATTGCTCCCCGCGATGAGCGGGACACGCGCGAGCGTCACGCCCGTCACGCCGGGGATCGCGGCGAGCTCCTCTTCCGCGCGCGCGAAGAAGGTGGCCGAGCGCGGGTTCGTGTAGCCGTTGAGCTGCGGCGAGATGCCGAACGTGACGACGTGATCGATCTTGATCCCCAGATCCACACGGCTCACGTTCACGAGACTCTTGAGGAAGAGTCCCGCGGAGATGAGGAGCGCCATCGAGAGCGCGATCTGTGCGGTGACGAGCGACGTGCGGAATCGCGTGGCGCTCCGCGCGCCCGACGTCTTCCCCGAGCCCGCGCGGATGGCCGACGCGAGATCGGGACGCGTCGAGTGCAGCGCGGGGAAGAGCCCGAAGAGCAGTCCCGTGCCGATGGCGAGCGCGGTCGTGAACAGCACCGCCTGCGCGTTCAGCGAGAAGTGGAGCGAGAGATTCGCATCGGTCGGCAGGAAGCTCACGATGAGCCCGAGCGTCCAGTAGGCGATGACGAGACTCACGATGCCGCCCAGGATGGCGAGCACGCACGACTCGGTGAGGAGCTGCGCCATGAGGCGCCACCGGCTCGCGCCGAGGGCGAGACGCACGGCCATCTCGGTGGCGCGGTTCGCGGCGCGCGCGAGGAGCAGGTTCGCGATGTTCGCGCACGCGATGAGGAGCACGATCCCCGTAGTAGCGAACAGCATGAGGAGCGGCGTTTTCGCATCGCGGTGCACGGAGCTCTGTCCGCGCTGTCCATCGGCCAGCGTGACCGTCTTCGCTTTGAACTGCGCCAGCGTCTTGTCGCTCATCCCCTTCTGCAGCGGCGCCTCGACGTCGCGGATGATCGGCTGGTAGACGGCGTTCACCGCCGCGCTCGCGCGCTCCATCGTCGCGCCGGGCGCGAGCCGCGCGAAGAGATACGCCCAGTACGTCTGGCGGTTCTCGAAGCCCTTGAAGGACGGTTGCATGACGGCGCGCATCGTGATCGGGACGAACACCATCGGGCGCGCGCCGAGCGTCGTTCCCTCGAAGCCCTGCGGTGCGACACCGATGATCGTCATCGACTGACCGTTGATCACGATCGGCTGCCCGAGCACCGACGGATCGGCGCCGAGCTGGTTCGCCCAATAGTCGTAGCTCAGGACGACCAGATAGTTCGCGCCGATGGTGCGATCGTCGTCGGGCGTGAAGAGCCGGCCGATCGCTGGCTTGAGACCGAGCACGGGGAAGTAGGAGCCCGAGACGAGGACGCCATCACCGTTGATCGTCTGCCGGTGGTACGCGATGTTCGTCGCGAAGAGCATGTGCGCCGCGATCCCGCTGAATGCCGTGTGCGCCTTCTCGAGGTCGCGGAACATCGCGTAGCTGAACACCTCGTCGCAGTCGCCCGCCTGGCCGCACGATTGCGAGCCGGGCTTGGGGCCAGGGGCGGAGAGGTTGACCAGCTGCTCCGGGTGCGACACCGGAAGCGGACGCAGGAGCACCTGGTCGAAGAGCGAGAAGATGGCTGCGTTCGCGCCGATCCCCAATGCGAGGGAGAGCACGGCGACGGCTGTGACGAAGGGCGTCCGGAAGAGCGTCCGGGCGGCGAGCTTGACGTTGACCATGCATGCCCTCGTGGGGAGGTGTACGACGATAGGTCGGCACACTACGGCGCCCGTGGCGCTCCGGTGTCAGGAGCGACGCGGGGCGCCGTCATGCATCAGACATCACGAGCCGCGCGGATGGTTGGCGGGGAGTCGTTGTCATCCCGAGCGCAGCGAGGGATCTCGTTCTGCCAGCGAGATCCCTCGCTACGCTCGGGATGACAGCGCGCTCGGGATGACAGCGCGCTCGGAATGACAAAGCGTGCGTCGTAGTTACGACAGCGCGCGATCAGTGCTTCGGGTCGGTGCTCGCGCGCGGGTGCGTGTAGACGTCGGTACCGAAGCTTACGAGTCCATCCTGACTCGCGAAACCGAGGTACGGCAGACCGAACAGCTCCTCGACGCTCTTGAGCATCGAGTAGTGATTGTACGGCGTGTCCGACACCGTGCCCGGTGTGATGAAGGGAGAGAGCAGCACCGCACCGATGCGCCCCCCGCCGGGTCCGGTCCACCCCGGCGCCTTGGTGTTGGGGCCGGGCTGCTCGTTACAGCACGCCGTCGCATCACTCCCCGTCGCTTCGTCGAACGTCACGATGAGGAGCCCATCCTCGCGAAACGCCGGCGACTGCACGATGCGCGGCACCCACGTCCGGAGAAATGTGTTGGCCGCCGTCAAGCCGCCCGGTCCACCGTCGGCGCACTTCGCGTCGTGGCCATCGCTGCACAGGTCGGGCGTGATGAACGCGTAGTTCGGCGTCGTCGCGGCCTGCGCGAGGTCGGTCTCGAGCTGCTCGAGTCGCACGACGTTCGTGTGGCAGGCGGGCGAATCGATGATCGAGTGGAAGTACATGAACGGGTCGTGCTTCGTCGCGTACTGATCCTTGGGCGACGCACGGTTCGTGATGTCCTGCGCGCCGATCGCGACGTGCCCGCACGTCGCCGGCTCGCGCGCCGGATCGTTCCCCATGTCCTCCATGTACCCTTTCCACGTGAGCCCGTGCTCGGTGAGCTGATCCGCGATGGTGTGCACGCTCGCCGGGTACACGCAGCCGTGTCCCGCGACCTGCCCACTCTCGGCGGTCCCCGTCTGCACGAAGTCCGTGAAGATGCTGCAGTCCGCCTGCGTCGCGCTGTCCGGCGCCTGGCCGCTGATCATCGCGATGTAATTGTCGAGGCTGAAGTGCCCGATGCCGTAGTAGTGCGTGAGGAGCGCGCCCTGCTTCACGAGCGTGTCGGCGAGATAGGGCGCGGGTGAGCTCGACCCGAACGTCGTCGCGAAATCCTTGTTCTCGAGGATGATGATGAAGACGTGGCGGATGGGCGGGCGCGGAGCCGGGGCGTTGCCGGCACTGGCGCCGTCGGCCGACGGTGCCGGTGTGGATGTGGCCGGCGACGCGCGTTGCGACGAGCATGCGCCGGCGACGAGCGCGGCGGTCGCGCAGGCGATGAGAGTGGGAATCCGGATGGGTCTCCGACGGTGCGTCGCCATTCGTTGCTCCTGGTGGGTGGCCTGCATGCACGGCGCGTCGATCGACGGTCCCAGTGGATGGCGCGGTGCGCCGAGGAAGATGCGGAACGGGCGGATGAACGGCAACGAGCATAGGAATTGGCGGCCCGTGCGGCTCGCGCGCATATTCGGCGACGCTCCGGCGGCGGCCCCGGCGCACGAGCCTGCATCCCTTGCGCGATATGGACACTCTCGATACGAACGTCGATACCGAAACGGAACGCATCGATGTCGCGACTCTGTCGCCACGCCGGCCGTGGGTCGCGGGCGTGCTGTCGATGATCGCACCGGGCGTCGGCCACGTCTACGCGGGGGCGCCGCGCAGAGGGCTGATCGGGTTCGCGGGTATGGAAGCGATTATCGGCGCGGGATTCACGATCACCGTACTGCTGCCGCCATCCGCGCAGTTGCTCGGGCTCGCGCTGACGCTCAACGCGATCATCGTCGCCACGGTCGTCGTTGCCTGGGATGCGGTTCGCGTGGCACGTCGCCGCGGAGGTGCGTACAGCCGTCGGTGGTACAATCGATGGTATGTCTACCTCGGCCTGTATGTCTTCGAGAACTTCATCTGCCAGCCAATGCTTCTCCGTCAGCTCCGGGGCAGGGTGTTCGAGGCGTACAGCATGCCGAGCGAATCCATGGCGCCCGCGCTCCGGAGCGGGGATTACATCTTCGCCACGCCACTGCGCACGCCGGCGTCGCTGGGTGAGGTCGTGGCCTACCGCTTGGACACGATCCCGTATGTGAAGCGTATCGTGGGCGTGCCGGGTGATACACTCGCCATGCGCGACGGACAGCTCATCGTCAACGGACACGTGATGCCGGAGCCGTACGCGACGCGCGCCGACACGGATCGCGTCGCGCGCGAGTTCGGTTGGCAGCGCAAGTACCTCGTCGCCGGCAGCGATACCTCGACCTACCGACCGTCGCTGAAGAACTGGGGACCGCTCGTGACACCGTCCGGGAAGTACTTCATCCTCGGCGACAACCGTGGCGAGAGCTACGACAGTCGCTACATCGGCTTCATCTCGCGCTCGGCGATCTTCGCACACCCGACCGTGATTTACTTCTCGCACGACCCGACGACGCGCGTCATCCGCTGGGAGCGGATCGGGCGGGCGATTCGCTGACATGCCTGCGGCGAATCGGCGTTTCCATATCGCGATCCGGCGATCCCGCCATCACCCCTGCCCGCCGCCGAGCGCGGAGCACCTTCTCTCGCGTACGGGTTTATAATCCAACGGAATCGTTCTCCATTTTTACGCCTCATCCAGGATCCCCGATGAAGCCGTTCCTCAAGCCGGTCGTCCTGATCGGCCTGTCCGCCCTCGCCGCCTGCGCGCCGGCGCGTACGACCCCCGTGTCCACACCGGCGCCCACGTCCGCGCGTCCCACGCCCGCGCCGAGCACGGCTGCGCCCACCGTCGCCCCGGCCACGACGCTCACCGAGGCGCCGCGCGAGTGGCAACTCCTCGATGAGTCCACGGACCACGTGCCGGGGATCAGCGTCGCTCGCGCCGAGCACGAGCTGCTCGCCGGGAAGCAGCCGCAGCGGTCCATTCTCGTCGCCGTCATCGATGGCGGCGTCGACACGGCGAACGCCGACCTCAAGGGACAGCTGTGGACGAACGCCAAGGAGATCCCGGGCAACGGGAAGGATGATGACGGCGACGGCTACATCGATGACGTGCACGGGTGGAACTTCCTCGGCAATCCCGACGGGCGGGACGTGGAGTACGAGCGCCTCGAGGTGACGCGACTCGCGGCCGCGTGCCAGGCCGCGCAGAACGGCGGCGTGGATTCCGTCCCCGCGACCGAGCGGCAGGACTGCCCCAAGATCACGGCCGACTTCGAGAAGCAGCGCGCCGAGGCGCAGCAGCAGTACCAGCAGGTGCAGATCATCGGCCGCGTGTTCGACCTGCTGAAGCAGTCGCTGGGCACGGACTCGCTGACGACCGAGCGCGTGCAGGCGATGCAGCCCACGGACCCGCAGCTGCAGCAGGCGCAGCACATCTACCTGCAGCTCGCCGCGCGCGGGCTGGGGCCGGCGGAGCTCGCGGATGCGAACAAGGAGCTCACGACGCGCGTGAAGTACAACCTGAACCTGACGTACAACCCGCGTCCGATCGTGGGCGACAACCCGCACGATGTCTCGCAGCGTGTCTACGGCAACGCCGACGTGATGGGGCCTGATGCATTGCACGGCACGCACGTGTCGGGGATCATCGCCGCGCTGCGTAACAACGGCGTCGGGATCGACGGCATCGCGCCCGATGTGCACATCATGTCGGTGCGCACGGTGCCCGATGGCGACGAGCGCGACAAGGACGTGGCCAACGCGATTCGCTACGCGGTCGATCACGGCGCGAACATCATCAGCATGAGCTTCGGCAAGCCGTACTCGCCCGAGAAGTCGGCGGTCGATGAGGCGGTGAAGTACGCCGACGCGCACGGCGTGCTCATGGTGCACGCGGCGGGAAACGATGGCGAGGATCTCGCGACGCACGGCAACTTCCCCACGCGCGCGTATCTCGGCGGCGGTGAAGCGCAGAACTGGATCGAGGTCGGTGCGTCGTCGTGGAAGGGCGGCGACAGTCTCGCCGCGTCGTTCTCGAACTATGGGAAGACGCAGGTGGATGTGTTCGCACCAGGTGTCGACATCCTTTCGACGGTGCCGGGCGGCTACAAGCGCGAGAGCGGCACGAGCATGGCAGCGCCGGTGGTGAGCGGGCTCGCCGCACTGCTGATGAGCTACTATCCGTCGCTCACCGCGCCGCAGGTGAAGCGGATCATCCTCGAGTCGGCGACGCGCTACGCATCGCAGCAGGTGGTGAAGCCGGGGTCGGACACGGGCGAGGAGGTGCCGTTCGGATCGCTCTCGGCGACGGGCGGGATCGTGAACGCGTACGAGGCCGTGCGGATGGCGGAGCAGATGAGCGGGCAGAAGGCGGGGACGGCACCGAGCGGGAGATGAGATATCGGGGATCGCTCGCGGTCGTATGTCTGCTGACTGCCTGCACGCTGGGATGTCAGGATGTGACCCGGTCGGAGAGCGATCTTCCCGGTGCGTACGTGCTGGAAGCGATCGACAATCATCTGCTGCCGGTGCAGGTGGGTGGCTTGGCGCGCAACCCTGTGAGTACGTGTCGGATCACTGGCGGAACGCTGACGCTGGATGCCACGGGGCGGTTCACGCTCCGTGATGCACTCGGCGACTGTCCATCGACGACGTACATATCGCTGGCCGGTATGTACGCTGGCGGACTCGTCCCGGATCCCAACGAGAACGTGAGTCAGACGGGTACGTACACGTCTACCGACAAGTCGCTCGCGCTGCACTTCGACGACAGCTTCCTCCAGGG
>DASSNR010000031.1:0-9012 GCA_035687925.1 Gemmatimonadaceae bacterium
GCGCGATGCTCCTCCTGCAACCTCAGATAGCTCTGGACCGTGTGCGCAATCCGCTCGCGCTCCTGAGGCGCCGTCTCGCGGATCACTCGGCCGGGGACACCGAGCACGAGCGAATTCGGAGGGATCGTCATCCCCTCGGGACACACGGCGCCCGCACCGACGATCGAGCCGCAACCGACGTGCACGTGATTGAGCAGGATCGCACCCATGCCGATGAGACAATCGTCCTCGATCGTCGCGCCGTGCACGATCGCGCGATGGCCGATCGCCACGCGCGAGCCGATCACCGCCGGGACATTCCAGTCGACGTGAACGATCGTGCCGTCCTGCACGTTGCTGTCGTCGCCGATCGTGATCGATGAGGTGTCACCACGCAGCACCGCGGTGGGCCACACGGATACATGCGCGCCGAGCGTGACGTCGCCGAGCACGACGGCCAGCTCGTGGATGAACGCTGTCGGATGGATAGACATGGACGTGATGCGCAGAGCGATCAGAACGCGACGCCGAGCCGCACGTACACGCTCACGGGGCTCGTCTTGAACAGTGAGTGATCGACGACGGGAACAGCCACGCCGAGTCGCAGGCGATACGGCACGTCGTACTGCCACGCCGTATCGAAGTTGAGCTCACCGCCGACCGATGCGAGCAGGTTGGTGGAGAACGTACCGAACAACCGGTTGTCGGTCCACGCCGAGCCTGCGTCGCCGAAGAGCGCGATGGAGACACGATCGAGGAAGACGGGGAGAAAGCTGAGCCCCATGCCGGGCTGGAAGAGCGGCGCGCGATACTCGAGCGATCCGGTGGCCGCGCGCGTTCCACTCTGCGCGCCCGATGGGAAGCCGCGGACGGCGAACGTGCGGCGCGTCCCGAGCGAGAGCCCGGGGATGATGGAGACTGGCGTGCCGCTCGTGCCGCCGATGTCGAACTCCCCGACGTCGGTCCCGTTCGCGTAGCCGGCTGCCACGCGCGCCGCGAGCACATGGTGCGCGAAGCCGCCCGCGTCGATGGACTTGTACCCCTCGAGCACGCCGCTCACGCTCTCCGATCGCAGGCCGGTCGAGCCCGCGAGCCACTGCAACCGGCTCGCGACGGCCAGGGTGATACCATCTTCGGGCGAGATGGCGAGCGCAGGATGCTGCACGTTGCTCCACCCCGCCGACGCGAGGAGCGAACGGTACATCGGGCTGGAGCGATAGAAGTCCGGAAGCTTGTCGAGGATGGGTGCGGGCGAGGTGGTATACGCGCGCCACTCGAGCTCGCCGCCGACCGATGCCCAGCTGTATGTCCGGTAGCGCGGACGCGTGACCGTCGCGCTCACGGCGAGCGCACGACTCCGGCGATGCAGATCCCCGACGCGCGCGCCGGTCGTGTCGACGACGGTCAAGCGATCCCAGAACTGTTGGCCGGACACGGCGAGGACTGGCTGTCCGAGTCCCGCGTAGCTGTACGCGACGTCGTACTCGTTCTCGCCATGGGACGGATCGATGAGCGCCTGCGCGTAGTATGCGTGCCGCCCCACGATGTCGCTGCCGCTCGTGAACGCGCCCACCGAGTAGTCATCGAGCGCGGTCGTGCCGACGAGCGGAAACCAGTAGCGCGGCAGGAGCGAGCGCCACGGCGAGTAGTCGTGCGCGCGCGACGTATCGAGCTGCGCGGCGCCCATCGCCACCGGCGCAAAGCGCGCGGTGTCGAGTGCAGTCGGCTCTGCACCCGTCGTGTCGAACGGCGCGATGCCGGCGTGCCAACCATCGGCCTCGTAGCGTACGGCGGCGATGCGCTGTGCCGCGGGCGACAGGCTCGGATAGAAGAGGCCGAGCGTCGCGCGACTCAGCCGCTGCGGCATGGTGTCGGCGTCGCCATCGGCAAGCGGTCCGGGCTCGACCACCGCCATATACACGTCGGCCGTGCCCGTGCGATCCGAGGTGAAGAGCACCGATCGGCCATCGGGGGTCCAGCTCGGCGAGCTGTCGAACGCTCGGTCGTGCGTGATCTCGCGCACGAGGTGGCCCGCCGTATCGATGACGACGATGTCCGCGTAGCCGCCGCGCGTCCATCGCGTGACGGCGATGCGATCGCCTGAGGGCGACCAGCGCGGCTCCGCCCATTGCGTGTCGAGCACCGCGGGGGTGATGGGAATGATGTGACGCCCGTCGGGGCTCACGCGCACGAGCTGCGTGGTGGCCGGCACGCTCTGTACGGCGACGATCCATCCATCGGCACGCACATCGGGCTGACTGATCCGTGCGCCGTGCGTGAGCCGCTCCTCGTGCCCGCCGCGTTGCACATACAGATCCGATCGAACGTGATACGCGTCGGTGTACTCGAGCTGTGAGAAGAGGAGCGAGCCGTCGGGGAGCGGGACGTTCACATCGGTTCCGTTGCGCCGGCCGAGTCGCTGCACCTTCCCCGCGGTGTCCACGCGATACGCGCCGGGCATCGCCTTCCAGTTGTACCCCGCGTAGATGAGCGAGGTGGAATCGAGCCAGCGCGGATAGGCGACCACGTAGCCGCGACGCGTGAGATCACGCCACGACGGGAGCGGCGCGCGCGGCTGGTCCGCGTGCGCCGCGAGTGAATCGCGCCAGTTGCGCCACGCCTGCGTGAACGAGATACCGAAGCTCCGCTTCGCGTCGCGATTGAGCAGGAAGAACGGGATGATGTTTCCGCTCGAGCGATCGACGAACGTCGCGATGCTGTGCGGGCCGTGCGCGTCGGCCAGATGCGCGAGAAAGAGCGAGCCGAAGGCGTACGCGCTCTCGCCACCCGGATAGCGCGTGCTGGCGAGACTCCATTGCCCGAGCCCGAGCAGGCCGCTGCCCGCGACGCTCGCGTCGACGAGCATGCGCTCGTGCGTCCCCTGCACCCGTCCTGCGCCCGTGATTGCCGACTCGTAGTAGACCGCGAGCCCTTCGATGATCCACGCGGGCTGGTACTGATTCGGGAAAAGAAAGGGTGCGCGCCCGAACACGTGCTGCGCGATCCCCCACCACCCGCCGGCGCGATCGAGATGGAAGACGTGCGTCAGCTCGTGCGTGATGACGAGCGCGATCCAGTCGTTGTAGAAGCGCAGCGACGGATCGTCGAGCGGCGGGTGCGCATAGATGACGATGCGATTCGTCGGGAAGACCGTCGTGAAGCCGTTCGAGAAGTCGACGTTGTCGGCGACGACGAGATCGATCGGGCCGCGTGGCGGCTGGAGCGACTGCGCGAGCGCCGCGTAGGCTTGCTCGGCATCCACGGCCGCCCGTCGCGCGGGCACTTCCACCGCGGGCGTGAAGTGCACGTAGAAGTGCTCGGTGCGGATCGTCTTCCAGTGTGCGTTCGGCACGACCTGCGCACGAGCCGTGGCGGCCGCGCCGGCGAGCAGTGCAGCGAGTACAACGACGGCGCGGCGCAGCATCATTTCGCGAACGCGCGGAAGAAGTTCTCCAGACCCTGCGCCACACCGCGCGCGTACGCCTCCTGGAACTCCGGCGTCCGCAGCGCTGCCTCCTGCTCCGGAATCATGATGAACGCGCCCTCGCACAGGATGGCCGGCATCCAGGTGGGACGTGCGAGGGCGAGGTTGTCGTAGTAGACGCCCAGGTTGGGAAGGCCCATGTTCGCCACCATCCCCTGCTGCACGGCCCGCGCGAGCGGCTCGGCCTGCGGACGGAAGAAGTACGTGCCGGTCCCCTGCGCCGTGTACGGATCGATGCCGTCGGGAAGCGCGTTCAGATGAATCGAGACGAGCGCATCCGCATTGGCCTGCCGAGCCATGATCGGCCGGTCGCCGAGTGCGACGGGTGCATCGGTGGTGCGCGTCATCACGACGTGCGCCCCTCGAGACTCGAGCAGCGCCTTGAGCCGCTGACCGATGGCGAGCGTGGGGACGGGCTCCCACAGTCCGGTGGGACCGGTGGCGCCGATGGGTGGATGGCCGGGGTCCACGGCGATCGTGAGCCCCGCGAGTGGATGATCTTGGTTCACGCGGGGCGGACGGCGAATCCGCAGCACGAAGTCGCCATCGCGCCAGAGCGGGAGATAGCCGAACGGTGCAGATGCGAGGTTCACCGTGTAGCGCACGCGATCGCTCGAGAGCTGCTCCCAGCGCACGAGTCGCACGAGCGAGTCGCTGGACGTGTACTGGACGATGTCGGTGGCCGACGGCACGCCGTAGAGGGTGAGCACGAGATCGTGCCCCTCTTCCTGCACGAGGAAGGGCGGACGATCGCCCACCGGAATCACGAGGTCGACCCACGCACTGCTCGCCACGAGGCGCGCGTTGCCGGCAGCACTCCGAGGGTCCGGATTGCCAGCGAGGCGTCGCGGCGCGGGGTAGCCTTCCGGAAGCACACGCACGTCGGTGTCGCGCACCCAGATCTCCAGACGCGAATCGAGGCGCACGCGCGCGAAGCTTCCCTCGCGACCGGTGAGCTGCACCTGGGTGCCCGGGAAGAGGAACCACTTGTACGTGCCACCGGGTGTCGGCCGGCCGACGACGACGCGATCGGTGTCGCTCACCGGCGACGAATCCGCACCGAGCAGCGCCCAGGTCGGCGTGTCCGGGACGAGCGAAACCTGGGCGAGATGAAAGCGTACGGTGTCGCGCCCACGCGCAACGACGAGGTTGGCGTGGCCATCCAGCGCGCGCGCGGGGAGATCAGTTGCCCACCACGTGGAATCGCCCAAGTACCGCGCCGGCACGGTGTCGGCGGAGCCTCGCGTGCCGAGGGGGATACCCGGACGCGCGGCCCCATTCACCAGCGGTTGCGTCGCCGGAGTCTGCGTCCCGGCCGACGGCGCCGAGACGAGCTGCGTCCCTCCACGAGGCGCATTCGCAGCTGCCGCGTCCGCGGGCTGGATCATCACTCCGACACTATCCCACTGCACCCACGCCGAGACGTTGGCCGGCGCGCGGACGCTCACGTGTACCGGATCGTCCGGGCGCAGCACGAGCAGGCCGCCCGCCGGAGAAACACTCGCGGAATCAACCACCAGGCGCCCCGTATCCGACAGCACGGGACGCGGCGGGAGCAGTGTCACCGGTTGAACGACGCGCACGGTATCTTTCCCGAGAGCGGCCACGAGCTCGTAGTGTGGCGCATTGCGCGGCGGCAGGGCGAGGTACGCGAGAAAGCTGCCGTTTGCCAAGACCGGAACGGGGACGCCGTTTATCGTTAGAGATGCGTGGCCGTTTCCCAGTGAGCCGAAGATGAAGTTCGAATCACGTGACGCGATCACCGCACCGGCCTGGGGATACACGACCTTCGGCGCAAGCGGGCCTTCCACGAGTGGGACGGGCGGGAGAGCCGGCGCGTGGCCAGCGGGCGTCGCTGCGGCGGATTCGTTTGGATGCCCGGCAGGTTGTGCGGGCGACGGCGGTGAGGACGGAGGAGCTGGGTGGGTGCTGCCCGCGCATGCGGCCAGCGACGCGAGGAGAAATAACTGCACGGATCGCATGGCGGTGAAGCTAATGCGGAGACGAAAGGGCGGCGAGATACAGCGGCGATTCCACAGTGAAGATGGCTTCATGGGTCGTCGCGTCGATTTCATTGACCCATGCCCTGATCATTCCCTACATTCGGGCGTCCATTGCGGGAAACGCCTGCCCGGGGGCCGCACGTCGATCCCGGATACTGGCCATTCATGACTCAAGCTTCGTGACGATTTCCACTCGTGAATCGAGCTCCGGCTCGGCAGAAGTGATCGTGCACGTGTTCGGCCGCACCGACGTTGGGCGAACGCGCGAGCACAACGAGGATACCTTCCTGGTCGCCGACCTCTCGGCCGATATCGCGTCGCTCGAGCCTGAGGTGGTGGTGCACCGGGTGGGTGCGCTGGGCACGCTGTTCATGGTGGCCGACGGCCTGGGCGGGGCAGCCGCAGGGGAGATCGCGAGCCAGCTCGCGGTCGACACGGTGCTCTCCGAGCTCCGGCTCCGCTGGCGGAGCACATCGCGCACCGATCCCGATGCCTTCGCGGCGGCGTTGCAATCGGCCGCTGAAGCGGCGAACGCGAAGATCTTCGCGTACGCGCTCGCACATCCCGAGCATCGCGGACTCGGCACCACTGCCACCATCGCCGGCGTGCTGTACGACACGCTGTACATCGTGCAGGTCGGCGACAGCCGCGCATATCTCACGCGCCAGGGGGTGACGCAGCAGCTCACGCGCGACCAGTCGCTCATGCAGCATCTGGTGGACGCGGGAGAGCTCACGCCCGAGGAAGCGGAGCGCAGCGAGCGGCGCAACATCATTCTGCAGGCGCTCGGCCCGGAGCCGGCGGTGAAGATCGATCTCACCTTCCAGAAGCTGCGGCAGGGCGACACGCTCCTGCTGTGCACCGACGGGCTCTCGGGACTGGTCAACAAGGGCGAGATCGCCGAGGTGCTGGCGCACGAATCGGACTTGAGCGCGGTGTGCGCGCAGCTCATCGATCTCGCGAACGAGCGCGGCGGTCCCGACAACGTGACGGTGGTCGCGGCGCGATTCGAGGGGAGCGGACTCGCCGAGCCGTCACCGACGGACACGGTGGGGCACACGGTGTTCTCACCGCAGCGCCACCCGATCCGCACACCGGTGGCGGGCTTCGATACACCGCGCGCCTTGCAGGCGATGGAACGCGCGCCGCTCTCGGCCGCCGGCTTCCCGACGCCGCGCACGCGTGCAGAGCGAACGAACCGCGCCGTATTGCTCGCGATCGTCGCGACGATCATCCTCGCCGCACTGGTGGTGCTGGCGCGCGCGTTGGGAAGCACGACCGTCGACTCGACCTCCGCTGTGCCACCGACGCGCAGCGCGACGACGCAACCGGACTCACACTGATCGCTGCGTCGTCCTCGCTGCGGCGGGGACGGTCAACGCGCCCGCAACAGCCAGCGGGCGGCAGCCTGTTGCATGGCCGCCTCGCCGCCCCACGCGCTCACGATCGTCTGCACGGACGGAATCTCTGACGCAAGGCGCGGGTGACCGAACTGCAGCACGATGGCGTTCGGCACCGCAGAGCACGCCTGCTCCACCGCCTCGCGCGCCGCGTCGGAATAGCCGGCGCGTCCCTTCCACGATCGAGCTTCGCCGAAGAGCGCGACGATGAGCGTGCGCCCCGCCTCGCTGCGCGGCGTCTGAACGCACCGTGCCGCTCGCCCTCCCGCGCGTAGGGCGGCGAGAAACGGCTCGCGCGATGGCGCGGGGTGCGGACCACCGAGATCGTCGTCGACGATGAGCACGTCGAGGGGCGTCGCGACTTTCGGCGGCGTGCCGCGGACGACGTGCACCACGCGGTCAGCGAGCTGCGCACCCCACGCGATGTCGGCCGCCGAGGGCTTGCGATACTCGTTCGGCGGCGACGCCCACCCGGCCCACTTGAGCCGGCGACGCGTGGACCGCTCCACGCGATCGGCATCGAGCTCGTGCGTGTGCAACGCGCGCTCGAGCGTCTCAGCCACCGCGACGACATCGCTCGGATAGAGGATGACATCGCACCCTGCATTGATCGCGGCGACGGCGGCTGCGCCTTCGTCGCGGCCGGCGAGCGCGCCCTTCATGGTGAGCGCGTCGCTGACGATCAGGCGGTCGTACTTGAGCTGCTGGCGCAGCAGCCAGCGCAACATCTCGCGCGACATCGTCGCCGGCGCACCGGTGGGATCGAGCGCGGGATAGGCGACGTGCGCCGTCATGATCGAGGCGACGCCCGCGCGAATGGCGGCCTGGAACGGAACAAGGTCCGCGTCGAACAGCTCCTGCTTGCTCGCGTCGACGACAGGAAGCTCCAGGTGCGAATCGGTGCGCGTGCGGCCGTGTCCCGGGAAGTGCTTGGCGCACGCCAGCACACCCTCCGACTGGCATGCCTCGATCCATGCTGCGGCGAGTGACGCGACGCGGCGGGGATCAGCGCCGAAGGAGCGCGACCCGATGATCGGATTCTCGGGGAGCAGGTCGAGATCGACGACGGGCGCGTACGCCCAGTTGACGCCCATCGTGCGCGCTTCGCGCGCGGTGAGGCGCGCGGCACGGCGAACGGCCTCGACGTCGCCGAGCGAGGCGATGGCGGCGAGCGGCGGAAGTCCCGTCGCGCCGACGAACTGCTGCCCTGCCCCGCGCTCGAGATCGGCGGCGACGAGAATCGGGTGACGCGAGCGCTGCCGCAACTCCTTCGTGAGCGCGCGGACGGCCTCCTGCTCGCCGCCGAAGAGGATGAAGCCGCCGACGCCGAGCTCGAGTGCGCGCTCGATGTCCTCGCGCGCGGCATCGTAACCGCTCTCGGGATCCCAATGGATCGCCGGCATGAGAAGCTGCGCGACGTCGCTCATCGGGCCGGCGTGAGTTTGCCGAGGATGCGCGGGCCGCGCGCGCCTGTCGCGCCGCACACATTGCCCGCACGATGCTCGATGTGCAGCAGTCCGAGGAGCGCGAAGGCGACCGCTTCCTTCGCTTCGCCGTCGAAGTAGAGCTCATCGAAGAGATGCACGGGGCGCGGCGCGAGCGCATCGCGGATCGCGGCGACGAGCGCGGGATTCCGCGCGCCACCACCGGAGAGGACGACTTCGCCGACGGGCTCCGACACGAATCGCTCGAGCGCGAGCGCGATGCTCCGCGCGGTGAAGGCGACGGCGGTGGCGATCATGTCCGCGTCCGACGCGTTGGCATCGGCGGCGCGACAGGCATCCATGAAGCGCGCGATGTACTCGGCACTGAACAGCTCGCGCCCCGTGGACTTTGGCGGGCGCGTGGCGAAGTACGGATGCTCGAGCGCATCGGCGACCACGCGCTCGATCACGCGGCCGCGCCGCGCGAGCTTGCCATCCACGTCATACGGCAGCTCGGGAAAGCACGCACGTGTGACACCGTCGATCACCGCGCATCCGGGGCCCGTGTCGAACGCGCGCACGCGCTCGAGGTCGCCATCGGGCGCGACGATGGTGACGTTGCCGATGCCACCGAGGTTCTGCAGCGCGCGCCATTCGGCGTGCGGCGCGAAGAGCAGCGCGTCCGCGATCGGGACGAGCGGCGCACCCTGCCCGCCGGCGGC
>DASSNR010000032.1:0-2873 GCA_035687925.1 Gemmatimonadaceae bacterium
AAGATGGTGGTCGTGATCCCGACCCCCAGCGCAATGCACAGGATGGCGGTGAGCGTGAAGCCCGGGCTCTTGCGCAGTGTGCGCGCGGTGAAAGTCAGATCGTTCCACATGGCGTCCGTCACCTCCAGGCGGTGGGCTTGCCGTTGTCGTCTCTCGTCGATGGTGAGGCATGCGGCACGGATCCCTCGCACGTCACCGAACTCCCGCTCGGCCTGGGCCCGGGCCGCTGCGCGCGGCATCCCGGCCGCGATGAGGTCGCGCTCGCGCGCCTCCAGGTGAAAGGCCAACTCGTCGTCGAGATCGGCCGCCGGGTCGGGCCCCCAGAAGCGGAGGTACCGCCGCCAGCGCGGAGCGTCGGCCATCAGTGCTGCTCGGCTCGGCGCTACTCGGCGCGCATCGCGACGGCTGGATCGACCGTCGTCGCCCGCCGCGCCGGGATCCAGCTTGCCGCAAGGGCGACGAGCGCGAGAGATGCCGCGACGCCCGCGATGATCATCGGATCGCTGGCGCTCACCTCGTACAGCATGAACGCGAGCGCGCGCGTTGCGCCGAGTGCACCGAGCACACCGAACGCGACGCCAGCTGCGGCGAGTACGATGCCCTCACGCAGCACCATGCGACGCACGCCCGCGCGATCCGCGCCGAGTGCCATGCGAATGCCGATCTCGTGCGTCCGTTGCACGACGGCGTAGGCCATGACCCCGTAGATGCCCACGGCCGCGATGACGAGCGCGACGAGTGCGAAGGCGCCCAGCAGCGTCATGAGGATCCGCCACGGGGCCAGGTAGTCCGAGACGACGCGCGGCATGGTCCGCACGTCGCTGATCGCGATGTCGCGGTCGACCGAGGCGACGGCGCGGCGTATGGAGGCGGTGAGCGCGGCGGGATCACCCGCTGTGCGCACGATGAGATCGAGGTTGTTCCCGCCGGCCTGCGCGTTGGACTGATACAGCGTGGGCTCGGGGAGCGCTTCCACGCCGGTCGCTCGCGCGTCACCCGCGATCCCGATGATCTGCAGGTGCGCACCGCCGGCAACGATGCTGCGGCCCAATGGATCTTCGCCGGGCCAGTAGCGCTGCGCCATGGATTGGCTGATGATCGCCACGCCGGCCGCCGCCGAGTCGTCGTGCTCGGTGAAATCGCGCCCGCGCAGCAATGGAATCCCGAGCGCTTGGAAGTAGCCCGGCGTGACGATCTGCTGATCCACCTGCGGCGCCTGCCCCGGTGGGAGCGGCGGCCGGCCGGCGATGTTGAACCAGATCGTATTGTTTTCGTTGTTCAGCGGAAGCGTGATCGCGCCGGCCACGCCAAGCACGCCGGGCAGTGCGCCGAGCGTGGCGCGCACGTGCGAGTAGAGCTCGGCGGATGGCCCGATCGCGAAGCGCGGGTAGCGGCGCTCGGGAACCTGCACGGCCATCGTCAGCACGCGCTCCGCGTGCATGCCCGTGTCCGTGCGCAGCAGCTTCGCGAAGCTCTGCACCAGAAGTCCCGCGCTCACGAGGAGAATGAGCGCGAGCGCGAATTCGGCGATCACGAGCCCACGGCGCACTCGTGCGCCACGCGTGTTCGTGGCGCCGCGCCCGCCCTCCTTGAGCGCCGATGTCACCTCCGAACGCGACGCGCGCAACGCCGGAACCAGGCCGAACAGGATGCTGCTCGCGAGCGCCAGCCCGACCGTGAACAGGAGCGCGTGGATATTCACCGACAGCGTCTCCCAGCCGGGAATGCTGTACGGCGAGTCCTGCGGAATCGCATGCCGCAGGAGTGGAATGACGCGCCATGCCAACACGACACCGAGCAGCGCTCCGAGGCCGCCGAGCAGCGTGCTCTCGACGAGGAGATGCCGGATGAGCCGCCACCGCTCCGCCCCGAGCGCTGTGCGCACCGCGAGCTCACGCTGTCGCCCGCTCGCGCGCGCCATCGTGAGGTTGGCGATGTTCGCGCACACGATGAGGAGCACGAAGACCGCGGCGCCCATGAGCGGGAAGAAGAACCGCCTGAGGTCGTGCAGGACGGCCTCGCTCAACGGTCGCGAGACGAGCCGCCACCCCTTCCGTTGGCGCGGGAATGCGGTGGCGATGCGCGATGACACGACGTCGATCTCGCGCTGTGCCTGCTCGCGTGTCGCGCCCGGCGCGAGTCGAGCGATCAGACGAAAGTGGCCCCAGAGATAGTTGTCGACGTTCGCCGCGGTGAAGGAGAGCGGGAGGAGGACGTCGCTCGCCTGCGGAAAGTCGAATTGCGGCGGCATGACGCCGACCACCGTGTAGGATCCGCCGTCGATCGTGATCGCTCGTCCCACGATGCCAGGGTCGGCCCCGAAGCGCGCGCGCCACAGCCGATCGCCGAGCACCACGAGATGCGCGAGCGCGGGGCTCGCGCTGTCCGCGTCGAACGTGCGGCCGATGGCCGCGTGCACGCCGAGGGTCGAGAAGAAGCCTGGCGTCACCTCGACTCCCTGGATGCGCTCGGCCTCATCCCGGCCGGCGAGCGTTCCCTGCCACTCCGCAAACTCTGCGACGGATGCGAGCGTCCGACTGTCCTTGCGCAGCGTGAAGTAGTCGCCCGGCGTCGCATTGCACTGTTGGCAATTCGCCGAGCTCGCCGAGATCCAGACGAGTCGGTCGAGCGCGTGAAAGGGGAGCGCGCGAAGGATCACGGCATCGATGGCACTGAAGATCGTCGTGCACGCACCGATGCCGAGGGCGAGGGAGCACACCGCGGCCAGCGTGAAGCCCGGGCTCTTGCGCAGCGCGCGGGCGGCGAACTTGAGATCGGTCCACATCGCGTCTCTCACCTCCAGGCGGTGCCTGCTGCGCACTTGCCGCACATCGATTGTGACACACTCTGAGCGGATTCCGTTTATATCACCG
>DASSNR010000341.1:0-3598 GCA_035687925.1 Gemmatimonadaceae bacterium
CCGCGCACTGAAGAACCCACCAGCATCGTCCCCCACCCGTACTCCACGCCGCATGGCCGGTCGCCCGTACATTCTCGCCGAAACGAACTGGAAGTCCGTGCGCGACACGCGCTACGAGGTCGCCGTGCTCCCGTGGGGCGCCACGGAAGCGCACAATTTCCATCTGCCATATGCCACCGACAACATCGAATCCGAGCGCGTCGCCGCCGAAGCGGCGCGACTGGCGTGGGATCGCGGCGCGCGCGTCGTCGTGCTGCCGGTCGTCCCCTTCGGCGTCAACACCACGCAGCTCGACATCCCGCTCACGCTCAATGTGAATCCGAGCACGCAGCGCGCGCTGCTCGGCGATATCGCGAGCGCGCTCGCGCAGCAGGGGATTCCGAAGCTCGTCGTGCTCAATGGCCACGGCGGCAACGACTTCAAGCAGATGATCCGCGAGCTGCAGCCCACCGCCGACATCTTCCTCGCGACGGTCAACTGGTACAAGCTCGCGAAGCCGGAGACGATCTTCGCCGAGCCGGGTGATCACGCGGGCGAGCTCGAGACGAGCGTCATGATGCATCTCACGCCCGATCTCGTGCTCCCGCTCTCCGAGGCGGGTGATGGTGCCGCGCGTCCGTTCCGCATTCGCGCATTTCGCGAGGGATGGGCCTGGGCGCCGCGCCAGTGGACGCAGGTGACGGCGGACACCGGCGTCGGCAATCCGGCGCAGGCGACGGCGGAGAAGGGGCGCCGATTCGTGGATGCCGTTGCTCGGCAGATCGCGGACTTCTTCGTGGAGCTCGCGGGTGCCGACGTGAACGATCTCTATGGCTGAAGACACCTGCACCGTGTGTGCTTCGTAGAGTAGGAGGTCCCCGCCGAGTGCACTCGGCGGGTTGGATCGCAAGCGTCTCGCAGCGCTACCCCTTTCGGAGCCCTGTCATGCCAAGGATTCGCCTGCTCTCTCGTCTCCTCCCCGTCACCGCACTGACCGCAGGTGTCGCGCTCGCTGCGGGGTGTGGTGGGTCGGACTATCGTGTCTCGGGATCGCCGGATTATGCCGCGACCACGGTGCCGGACAGCGCGCTCGTGCTCGGCCCCGGCGACCTTCTGATCCACAATTCCGACGGCACGGTCGACCTCGCGCTCGTGCACGACACGGTCTGGATGAAGCTCTCCGACAGTCTGCTCAATTCCATTCAGCACGACATGGACACGTCGGATGCCGGGAACCGCAGCGGCTTCGGTGCGAGCATCGCAAAGATGGTGAAGGGAACCGTCGGCGCCGCGCTGCACACGCGGATCGAGCTTCCGGTGGCCGATCTCGACAACGTCCATTACGAGGACGGTGCCCTCAAGTTCGACTACCATGACGGCGCCAAGCCTACGATGCTCATCCTCGGCAAGCGGAAGCCGGTGTCGTTCGACGACGCGAAGTTCAACGTGAGCCACTCGAAGCACGACGTGAAGTATTCGACGAACAAGCCGGTGCTGGAGACGTTCAATGCGGCGGATGCCGAGCGGTTCGTGGCGGCCGTGCGCGCGGCAAAGGAGCAGAAGAAGTAGATCGCGCGAAGCGGGGAGCCGTTCCGGTCGGCACCGAACGGGGGAGCACGGGGCAAGCGAAATTGACCCTCCGTGCTCCCCCGTCTAGCTTGCACTGGTCCAATGAGTACCGCCGCACCGGGCCAGCGCGCCGACCTCCTCGATCCAGCGACTGTCGCTGCCCTCGGCCGGATCGAAGTGATCGCGCGGTGGGTGGTGGACGGCTTTCTCACCGGCCTGCACCGCTCCCCGCGCAAGGGCTTCTCCGTCGAGTTTGCGGAGCATCGTCCCTATCAGCCCGGCGACGAGCTGCGCTACCTCGACTGGAAGATCGCCGCGCGCACGGACCGCTGGGTCGTGAAGCAGTACGAGGAGGAGACGAACCTTCGATGCACCCTCGTGCTGGACGTCAGCCGCTCGATGGCGTGGAGCGGCACCGCCGAGCGGCTCACCAAGGTCGCATACGCCGAGCGTCTCGCGGCCGCACTCGCCCTGCTCTTTCTCAGACAACGCGACGCCGTCGGTCTCGTGCGCTTCGACGATTCGATTCGCACGGCGCTCCCGCCTCGCGCGCGCATGAGCCACTGGAAGCGCATCGTCGCCGCGCTCGATGATCCTGGCAGCGGGCGTGCCTCGCGCGCGTCCGATGCGCTCGAGCAGGCTGGGCGCCTGATCGCTCGACGCGGGATGGTGGTGCTCATCTCCGATCTCCTCATGGACGCCGATGACGTGGTGACCAACGTACGCGCGCTGCGCCACGCGGGGCACCAGGTGGTCGTGCTTCACCTCCTCGATCCCGCCGAGCGCGAGCTGCCCATCACCACGGATACGGTGTTCGTCGATCCGGAGAGCGCGATCGAAGTGCCGGCGACGGTGGCCGAGGTGCGCTCGGCGTACCGTCGCACGGTGGACGCGGCGATTCAGGAGTGGCGCCAGTCGCTCGCGGCGCTCGGTGCGTCGTATGAGACGATCACCACGGACGCGCCCTTCGGCGTTCCGCTGCGGCGCGCGTTCGCGACGAGGCAGCGGCTGCCGTGATCGAGTTCCTCGCGCCGTGGTTCCTGGCTGCCGCGGCGGTGGCGGCGATCCCGCTCTTTCTCCATCTCCTTCGCCGGCGCATCAGCGCGCGACGGGAATTCCCCGCGGTGCGCTATCTCGCGCGCGCCGAGCGCGAGAACAGCCGCAAGCTCCGCCTGCGCAATCTGCTGCTCATGCTGCTGCGCGTCGCCGCGGTGCTGCTCATCGCGCTCGCTGCGGCACGTCCGGTGGCGCGCGTGGTGGGGAGCGCGCACGCGCCGACGGCGGTCGCCATCATGCTCGACAATTCGTTGAGCACGTCGGCGATCGTGAATGGGCATCCGGTGCTCGACGAGCTGAAGACTCGCGCACGTGAGATCGCGAATCGCACATCGGCCAGCGACCGGATCTGGTTGGTGACGGCTGACGGCGTGGTGCGTGGCGGCTCGAAGGGGACGGTGCTCGATGCGATCGATCACACCGAGCCGCTCGCGGGCGCCGGCGATCCGGAGGCTGCGGCGACGAAGAGCGCGTCGCTGGTGAAGGCGGCGAGCACCGTGGAGCACGAGATCGAGATCCTCACCGATGCGCAGGCGACGAGCTGGCCCGAGCCGCTCTCGTTCGGATCGACGCGCGTGCTCGCATATCGCCCGCGCTCCGGGCCGCCGGCCAACCACGCAGTGACGTCGGCCGATCCGACGCCGACGCGCTGGACGCCGCACGGCGCGGTGCGCGCGCGCATCCTCACGCCGGATTCCGCCATCTATCGCATCGCGCTCGAGGGGCGCACGCTCGCGCGCGGCACGGCGGCCAAGGATGAGGAAGTCATCGTCCACGCCGCACCGGCCGAGCGCGGCTGGATCGATGGCGCCGTCGAGCTGGAGCCCGACGAGCTTCGCGGCGACGACGAGCGCCACTTCGCGGTGTGGATCGGTGCCGCGCCCGCCGTGTCGGTGAGCTCGACGCTCGGCGTGTTCATGAGTAGTGCGATCGGTGCGCTGGCGAGCGCGGATCGTGTGACGATGGGGAGCGATGTGGCCATTGTCCCTGCCGA
>DASSNR010000064.1:0-8665 GCA_035687925.1 Gemmatimonadaceae bacterium
TCGATCTCGAGGTCTCGCGCGCCGAGCTGGCCCTGGCGCTCGATGAAATTCGTGAGTGCTACGAGACGACCGGACACGGCGTCGAGCTGGTGGAGCTCGCTGGCGGCTGGCAGATCCTGACGCGCCCCGAGTACACCGAGACGATCGAGCGCGCATCGCTCGCCGCGCGTCCGCAACGACTCTCCGCGGCGGCGTTGGAAACGCTCGCCATCATCGCGTACCGCCAGCCGATCGGCCGCGCGGAGATCGAGGAGATCCGCGGCGTGTCGGTGGGCGGGATGCTCAAGACGCTGCACGAGCGCGGGCTCATCGATGTCGTCGGCCGGTCCGAAGGATTGGGACGGCCGCTGCTGTACGGGACGACCTCCGTCTTCCTCGAGCACTTCGCGCTCCGTCACCTCAACGAGCTTCCGCGCGCCGACGAGCTCGCGATCGCGCTCCGCCCCGAGTCGAACGAGCCGTGACCGCCGAGGCGATGCGCATTCAGCGCGCCCTGGCGCGCGCTGGTGTCGCCTCGCGCCGGCGAGCCGAGGAGCTGATCGCGGAGGGGCGCGTGCTGGTGAACGGCGCCCCGGCCCAGGTGGGACAGATCGTGCATCCCGATGCGGATGCCATCGTCGTGGACGGGCAACCGGTGGGCGCTGCCGTCTCCGACTACTGGATCGTCTTGAACAAGCCGGCCGGAGTGCTCACCACGCGGCGAGATCCGCGCGGCCGGCGCACGGTCTTCGATCTGGTCCCGGACGTGCCAGGGCTGACGTACGTGGGGCGGCTCGATTACCTCACGGAAGGCGTCCTGCTGTTCACGACCGATGGGACGGCCGCGCACGTGCTCATGCATCCGAAGCACGAGATCGAGCGCACGTACGTGGCGACGGTCCGCGGCAATGCGGGTGCGGCCGTCCGGCAGGCTCGGCGCGGCGTGCAGCTCGAGGACGGGCTCGTCGTGCCGCGCGACGTGGAGGTGGTTCCGATCGGACACGGGCATTGGGAGCTGACCGTGACGATCACCGAAGGGCGACATCGCGAGGTCCGGCGTTTCTGCAAGGCGCTCGACCTCTTCGTCGATCGGCTCGTACGCGTGCGGTACGGGCCGGTCACCTTGGGTTCACTCGCGTCGGGCGCCACACGCCCGCTCTCGCGGCGCGAGCACTCGATCATTCAGGCGCTGGCCAACGTGAGGCCATAAGGGCGACGTATGGAACTGAAGAATTCGACGGCGCTGTTGCTGGGTGGGAGTGGTCTCGTGGGGATGGCCGTGGCTCGACGGCTGTTGACGTTCGAGCCCGAGCGGATCGTCATCACGGGGCTCACGCGCGAGGAAGTGGACGCGAGCGTTGGGGAGATCGAGCCGCACGCCGGTCGCACCGAGATCGTCGGCGCGTGGGGGAACATCTTCCTGCCGAGCGATCTCGCGCACGAGCGACGTGACGCGCTCCTCCAGAATGCTGCATCACGCCGGCGGATGGTGGACGACATCCTGGGGCCGAGCACGCCGCAGACCCTCGAGCACAACGTGCTCTTCTCGTGGCTCACCACGTATTCGCCATCGCTCGTCGTCGACTGCGTCAACACCGCGACGGCCCTCGCCTATCAGGACAACTTCGCGAGCGCCGCGCATCTACTCGCAGCGGCCGACGCGGGGACGGTCGATGTCGAGATGGTCGAGCGACACGTGCTCACGATGCCGATGCCGCAGCTGATCCGGCACGTGGAGGTGCTGCTCGAGGGGATGCGCCGCGCGGACACGAAGGCGTACGTGAAGATCGGGACGAGCGGCACCGGCGGGATGGGGCTCAACATCCCCTACACGCACAGCGAGCAGAAGCCCTCGCGCACGCTCATGTCCAAGTCGGCGGTGGCCGGTGCGCACTCGCTCTTCCTCTTTCTCCTCGGTCGCACGCCGGGTGCACCGGCGATCATCGAGATCAAGCCGACGGCGGCCATCGCGTGGAAGGAGATCGGCTACGGTCCCATTCGTCGCGGCGGGCGCACGCTCGAGCTCGTGGACTGCGAGCAGCCGATGCCCGTGGCGAAGGCGTTCGCGCCGGACGCGAGCGGGTGGACACGCACGGGGAAGCCGCTCGAAAACGTATTCATCAACGTGGGTGAGAACGGTGTGTTCGCGCGCGAAGAGTTCGAGACCGTGAGCGCGCTCGGGCAGATGGAGCTCGTGACACCCGAAGAGATCGCCGACGCGGTGGTGATGGAAGTGCGCGGCCACGCGACGGGGAAGGACATCGTCGCCGCACTCGACGGCGCGACGTTCGGCCCCACGTATCGTGCGGGCTACCTGCGATCGGTGGCCGTCGATGGACTCGCCACGCTCGAGGCCGAGCGCGGCGTGCGCTCGATCGCCTTCGAAATGCTGGGCCCGCCGCGGCTCACCAAGCTGCTGTACGAGGGGTACATCCTCAGTCGTCTGTACCCGTCGGCGCGCGCGCTCGCGACGGCCGATGCCGCGTGCGTCGCGCACGAGGCGGAGCAGGTGGTGCGCGAGCGGGAACCGGAAATCCGGCGCCAGATTCTATCGGTCGGACTCCCGAGTCTGCTCCCCGACGGTACGTCGGTATTGCGCGGCGAGACGGTCGTCGTTCCACCCGATGGTCGCGGCGCCGACATCGCGCCGCGTGGCTGGGTGGATCTCCGTCCCGCAAACATGGCGCAGTGGATCCGCCGCGCGCAGCAGATCGCCGCGGGGACGCCGGATCCGCGCACGGGCTCGGGAGCGAACTGGACCGCGGTGAACCCGGACGCTCCACTCGTCCCCGCCAAGCTGGCGGTCTGGATCTTCGAGTACGAGGATGGCGGGGTGCGGATCATGAGGTGAGGCGGGACCGCAATTCTCGCCCGCAGGTATAACAGACCATCACCGGTCCCCTTCAGCACGGACCTCTACAAGGAGCGCAGGCGTGGCAACACGTGCGATGCCGGCATCGGATATGGAGCTCGTCCAGGCGATCCTCGAGCAGGTTGGGCGCCGGGTGGTCGGACAGGAATACATGGTCGAGCGGCTGCTCGTCGGCCTGCTCGCGGGTGGACACGTGTTGCTCGAGGGCGTCCCGGGTCTCGCGAAGACGCTCACCGTCAAGACGCTGGCCGAGACGATCCACACCACCTTCCAGCGCATCCAGTTCACGCCCGATCTGCTCCCGGCCGACGTTCTGGGCACGATGATCTACGATCAGTCCACGGGAGAATTCCGCGCGAAGCAGGGGCCGATCTTCGCCAACATCGTGCTGGCTGACGAGATCAACCGCGCACCCGCCAAGGTACAGAGCGCGCTGCTCGAGGCGATGCAGGAAAAGCAGGTGACGATCGGTGGGACGACCTACCCGCTCCAGGAGCCTTTTCTCGTCCTCGCCACGCAGAACCCGATCGAGCAGGAAGGGACGTATCCGCTCCCCGAAGCGCAGGTCGACCGCTTCATGCTCAAGCTCCACGTCGGGTATCCGTCGCGCGTCGAGGAGAAGGAGATCATGCGGCGCATGGCGAGTGGTGTTCCGATCCCCGTCGAACAGGTCGCGACACCGCGACAGATCATGGACGCTCGGCAACGCATTGCCGAGCTGTACATGGATGATCGGATCGTGGATTACATCGTCGACATCGTGCACGCGACGCGCAAGCCGTCGGAAGCGGGGATGGACGATCTGACCGCGCTCATCGAGTACGGCGCGAGCCCGCGCGCGACGATCTTCCTTGCGCAGGGTGCGCGCGCACTCGCCTTCCTGCGCGGTCGCAACTTCGTGACGCCCGACGATGTGAAGGCGATCGCGCCCGACGTGCTGCGCCACCGCGTGCTCACCACGTATGAAGCCGAAGCCGAAGAGGTGACGAGCGACGAGGTGGTGCGCCGCGTGCTCTCGGGAGTCGAGGCGCCGTGAAGCTCGGGAAGCGGGATGCGGGACGCGGGAAGCGCAACGGCTCCTCGGGGACGGCTCTGGCCGCCGAGCGGGGTCCCGCATCCCGCATCCCGCTTCCCGCACCACCGCCGTCCCTCCGGAAATCCTCCGTCAGGTCAAGCTGCTCGAGTTGCGCACTCGGGGGCTCGTCAATTCGCTGTTCACGGGCGAGTACCACTCGGTGTTCAAGGGGCAGGGGATGGAGTTCTCGGAGGTGCGCGAGTACCAGCCGGGGGACGAGGTACGGAGCATCGACTGGAACGTGACGGCACGGATGGCGCATCCCTACGTCAAGCGCTACGTGGAAGAGCGGGAGCTCACCGTCATGCTCGCCGTCGATCTGTCGGGGTCGGAGCGCTTCGGCACGGTGTCGCGTTTCAAGAGCGAGCTCGCGACCGAGCTGAGCGCCGTGCTCGCGATGTCCGCGATCCGCAACAACGATCGCGTCGGCGCGCTGCTCTTCACCGATCGCATCGAGCACGTCGTGCAGCCGGGGAAGGGGCGCCGCCACGTGCTCCGCCTCATCCGCGATCTGCTCGTCTACGAGCCGGAGGGGAGGGGGACGAACATCGCGCTCGCCACGGACTACCTCGGCCGCATGCTCCCCAACCGCTCGATCATTTTTGTGATCTCCGACTTCGAGGACGCGGCGCTCGAGCGACCGCTCACGCTGCTCAGTCAGCGGCACGACGTCGTGGCGATCTCGATCGAGGATCCCCGCGAGCTCGCGCTCCCCGACATCGGCGTCGCGCACTTCGTCGATCCGGAGAGCGGCGCGACGGTCGCCGTCAACACCAGCGATCCGCGCGTGCGCGAGCACTTCGACCGGAGTGTGCACGCGGCGCGCGATGCGCACCGGAAGCTCTTCCGCCGGCTGGCCATCGACGAGATCGCAGTGCGCACGGATCAGAGCTACGTCGAGCCGCTGCTGCGCTTCTTCCGCATGCGCGAGATCCGGAGGCGCCGGCGGTGATCCGCCTCATGCTGGCCGCGATGCTCGTGCTGGCGAGTGCGAGCACGCCACGGACGTCCATTGCGCAGGCGAGCCAGGCGCCCGTCGTGCAGTACGGGATCGAAGTGCGTCCCGACACGGTCACCGTCGGCCAGCACTTCGAGCTGTCGGTGCGGGTGCGCGCCCCGGTGGGCGCGACGATCACGTTCCCTCCCGGACCGGACAGCGGCGCATCGATCGAGGCCATCGATCCGCGCACGGTCAGTACGTTCGATGATACGGCGGCGGTGGAGCAGACGGCGCGCTACGTGCTCGCGGCGTGGGACACGGGCGCGGTGCACACCACGCTGGGCACCGTCATCGTCACGGCGAAGGGCGCTCGACGCGAGATCCCGCTCGACAGCACCGTCGTCCACGTGCACAGCGTGCTCCCTGCGGACACCTCGCTTCGCGTGCCGAAGCCCGCGCGCAGCATCCTCGCGGCGCGCGCGCCATGGTGGCCGTGGCTCGTCGCCGCGCTCGTCGCGCTCGCGCTGATTCTGCTCCTCCTCTGGTGGTGGCTCCGCCGGCGGCGACCCATCCCGGCCGAGCTCGATCCCTACGCGCGCGCCGAGCAGGCGTTCACGCGCATCGATGCACTGCGCCTGATCGAGGCGGGGGAGCGGGGGCGCTTCGTCGCGCTCAACGTCGAAGTGCTGCGCGAGTACCTCGCCGCGCGCGTGGAAGCCGCCCGTCGCTCGCTCACGAGCACGGAGCTGCTCGGCGCGCTGCAGGGCGAGCGTGCGCTGCCACTGGAGCGTCTTGCGCCCGTGTTGGCCGAGGCGGACCTGATCAAGTTCGCGCGTCGTCCGGTGGGCACCGAGCGTGCGCGCGAGCTCTCGCGCGAGGTGCGCGGCGTGGTGCACGACGTCGAGCAGGCACTCAAGCCGCCTGAAGCATCGGCGCCACCACCGGAGGATCAGGCGGCATGAGTCTGTTGGGCGGACTCCACTTCGCCACGCCGTGGGTGCTCGTGCTCCTGCTCGCGCTCCCCGCGTGGTGGACGTGGCGGCGGCATCGACGCGAGCGCGCGATCGTTTTCTCACGCGCCGCCGTTCTCGCCTCGGGGCCACGTGCGGGACGCGCCATCACGCGCTCGCTCTTCGTGCTGCGCAATCTGCTCCTCGCCGGTTTGATCGTCGCGCTCGCACGGCCGCGCACCGGTGCGCACGCGATCAACGTCACGAGCGAGGGGATCAACATCGTGCTCGCGATCGACCTTTCGAGCTCGATGCTCTCCGAAGACTTCCAGCCGCAGAATCGGCTCGAGGTCGCAAAGGCGAAGGTCAAGCAGTTCATCAGCGGGCGACGGAACGATCGCATCGGGCTCGTCGCGTTCGCCGGCGAAGCGCTCACCCAGGTGCCGCTCACCGTCGACTATCCGGTGCTCATGGCCGCCGTCGACAACCTGCAGTCGGGGCAGCTCGAGGACGGCACCGCGATCGGCACCGCGATCGCGACGGGCGCGAACCGGCTGCGCAACGCGCCCGGCCGATCGCGCGTGATGATCCTGCTCACCGACGGCGTGAACAATCGCGGCTCGATCGATCCGCGCACCGCGGCGCAGGCGGCCGCGGCCTTCGGCGTGAAGATCTACACCATCGGCGTGGGCACGCAGGGGATGGCGCCCGTGCCCGTCGGGCGCGGAATCACCGGACTGCAGTACGAGTATCGTCCGGTCGAGATCGATGAGAATCTGCTGCGCGACGTCGCGAAGACGACCGGCGGACGCTACTTCCGCGCGGTGGACGCGGCGGCGCTGGAGAACATCTACGAGCAGATCGATCAGCTCGAGCGCGAGCCGGTGCAGACGCGAAGCTACGTGCGCTACACGGAGCAGTTCCGGTGGCCGCTCGGGCTCGCACTGATCGCCCTCTCGCTCGAGATGGGACTCCTCGCGTGGCGGGGGCCGCTGCCATGATCCCGTACTTCGATTATCCATGGGCGCTCGTGCTGGCGCCGGTGCTTGCCATTGTCGTTGGCGCGCTCGTGCTCGTCACCTTTCGTCGTCGCCGCCGTCGCCTCGAGCGGTTGGGGGCGCCGAGCCTTGTCAGTCGCCTCGTGCCGCCGGCCGCCGGCCGCGTCCCTCGGCAGCGCGTCGTGCTGCTCGGAGCGGCTGCCCTGTGCGCAGGCGTGGCCTTTGCGGGGCCACGGTGGGGCAGTGAGGAGTCGGTGATCCACGGCAGCGGCGTCGATGTCGTCCTGGCGATGGATGCTTCGCTCTCGATGCTCGCGACCGATGTGCACCCGACGCGGCTCGATAAGATGAAGGATGAAGCGCGCCGCCTCCTCGCCAGTACGGAGAGCAACCGCTATGCACTCATCGCGTTTGCCGGTCGGAGCTATATTCTGACACCGCTCACGGTGGACGAGGGTGCCCTGACTCTCTTCCTGGACAACCTGGATCCGTCGGTGGTGGGGCAGGCCGGGAGCTCGCTCTCGCGAGCGATTCAACAGGGGACCGATCTCTTGCTGAGTACGCAGACCACGAGTGACCGCGCACTGGTGATCATGAGCGACGGCGAAGCGTTCGAGCCGCAGGACGAAGTCGTCGCGGCTGCCAAGCGTGCCGCCGACAACGGGATCACGGTCATCACCGTGGGCTTCGGGACCGCAGCGGGCTCCACGATCCCGCTGCAGAGCGCGCAGGGGACGACGCTCAAGCGCGATGACAACGGGCAGATCGTCGTCACACACTACACGCCGTCGATGCTGCAGGCCGCGGCGACCGCGGGGAAGGGGACCTTCATCGACGCCTCCGCCACCGACAAGGCCACGCGCATCGAGCGCGCGCTCTCCGGGCTCAAGACCGGCGCTCGACGCGCTGAAGCCGGCCGCAACCGGCGCCCGCAGTTCCAGCTCTTCCTCATCCCCGCCGTGCTGTTCGTCCTCCTCGACACGCTGCTCGCCGAGCGACGCGGCGCGCACGTGCGGTCCGCCGCAGCCGCTCGAGTCGCCGCGATGCTGCTCCTGTGTGCGCTCGTGCTCCCGCGCGCTGCATGGGCCGACGATGGCGGGCAGGGCGACAAGCTCTTCAAGGCGGGTCGCTACAAGGAAGCTGTTGCTGCGTACCAGAAGGCTGTCCAGGATGGCAACAACGATCCGCGGCTCCTCTACAACCTCGGCACTGCGCTCATCGCAGCCGGGCGCACAGACGATGCGATCGATCCGCTGCAGCGCGCCGCGGAATCGCACGATCTCGACATTCGCTACCGCGCGCTGTTCAACCTCGGCCTGATCTACTTGCAGCGTGGGCGGGCGCAGAAGGGCGAGGCGGCGGATGATGCGTACTCGTCTGCCGTCGATGCGTACAAGCGTGCGCTCCGCCTGCAGCCGGAGTCGCTCGACGCCAAGTGGAACTACGAGCTGGCCAACCGCGAGCGCAAGCAGAAGAGTGGCGGCGGCGGCGGTGGTGGCGGGGGCGGCGGTGGTCAGGCGCCGCCGCAGCCGCAAAACGCGCCGCCATCACAGGCGCCGTCCGGCTCGCTCAGCCAGCAGGAGGCCGACGAATTGCTCAACAGCGCCGAGCGCGAGGAGCGCGAGGTGCAGGCCAAGCAACAGCGCGAGAATCGGCCCACGCGTCCGCCGGGCGGAAAGGACTGGTGATGCTCACGGCCCTGCTGCTCTTCGCGCAGGTGACGGTGGCCGCGCCGCCACCGGACAGCGGTGAGAAGCTGCTCGCCATCGTGCAGCGTGCGCAGCTCGACACGAGCGTCATCAACTTCCGCGCGCTCGTGCTCCCTGATACGGTGTACGTCGGGCAGCAGGC